>NZ_JBIWPO010000026.1:0-71108 GCF_044768275.1 Streptomyces sp. NPDC101152
CGACGGCGGCCCGTCCAGCGGCCGCACCGAAACCGTCCAAGCCGGGCCCGGGACGGCCTCCCGGCTCGAAGAACAAGCACCGGGCCACACGTCACCACGTCGGCAAGACGGTCAAACGCGCCGAGTCGATCAAGGAACACCAAGCCCGCCGAGCATAAACGCCAAGCTAGGCTGCCGCGCCCCTACCTGTCCCTGCCGCAGGCGTAGGCGAGCGGCGAGATCAGCTCCTCGGCGTCCGGCAGCCACCGGTTGGCGGGCGTGGGCCGGCAGGCCCACTGGACAGCGCCCCGGGACCCGTACCGGGTGGGCGGCGCGGCCACGTACGCCCCCTCGCCGAGCACGGTGAGATCGAGGGCCGTGGGAGTCCAGCCCAGCCTGCGCAGCAGGTCCGGGACCTTCACCGACGCCCCCGGCAGCACGAAGAAGTGCATCCGCCGGTCCGGCGTCAGCGTCACCGGCCCGAGCGTCAGCTCCATGCGCTCCATCCGGGCCAGCGCGAGGAAGCCGGCCGTCTCCGGGACGGACACCGCGTCGAAGGTGCGGCCCGTCGGCAGCAGGATCGACGCCGCCGGCTGCTTCTGCCACATCCGGCGCGCGACGGTCGCGCTGCCCGTGGTCTGCGTCGCCCAGTCCTCCCGCGCCGGGTGCGCCCCCGGCGCACCGCACGCGCCGTCGCCGCAGGAGCAGTGCTGCACCCCGTCGACGGCTTCCAGCCAGGTGCCGGGGAACACGTCCCAGTGGCGCTCCTCGGCGTAGCGCACGGCGGTCTCCAGCAGCGTTTCCCCGCGCTGCTTCGGAATCTGAGCGGCGTCGGTGCCCGCGATCGTCTCTTCCACGCCCAACACAACTCCCGCACCCACCTCGGGTTACGGCTCTGGCGCGCGCGGGGGAGGAGCATCGATTCCGCACCTGGGGCGCATGGATGCATGTGTGGGGGCGCAGAGGAGGAACGCCGGCGTGAGCGGGGTAGCCAGGAGGGGGGTCGGTTACCTCTTTACCCCGGCAATCCTCAGGAAACCTCGCATGGCGCGCATTTCGCGCAGGTAGGCGGGGCATTGATCTTCACGGCCGGATCTTTTCGCCCACCGCAGCCACAGGGGGTACGCCAATGGCCGCAAGGCCTCTCGTCGCGCGGCAGCCGAACGAACGGCTGCAGGCGCTCATCCAGGAGGCGGGGTGCTCGAACGCCGGGCTGGCCCGCCGGGTCAACATGTGCGGCGCCGAGCACGGCCTCGACCTGCGCTACGACAAGACGTCGGTGGCCCGTTGGCTGCGCGGACAGCAGCCGCGGGGCAGGGCGCCCGCGATCATCGCGGAGGCCCTGGGCCGCAAGCTCGGCCGTACGGTCACGATCGACGAGATCGGCATGGCCAACGGCAAGAACCTCGCCTCCGGCGTCGGGCTCCAGTTCTCGCCGACCGTACTGGGAGCCATCGAGCAGGTCTGCGAGCTGTGGCGCAGTGACGTGGGCCGGCGGGACTTCCTGTCCGGTTCGTCCGTCGCCGCGTCCGCGCTGGTCGAGCCGAGCCGGGACTGGCTGATCTCCTCGCCGGACTCGCAGGTGGCGCGTGCGGCGGGCCCGCGCGTCGGGCGGTCCGACGTGGCGGCCGTGCGGGCGATGACCCAGGCCCTCGTGGACCTGGACCACCAGTACGGCAGCGGGCACGTCCGCCCGGTCGTCGTGCACTACCTCAACAGCGTCGTCTCGGGGCTGCTGGCGGGCTCGTACCGGGAGGCGGTGGGCCGGGACCTGTTCGCCGCGGTCGCCCGACTGACCGAGCTCGCCGGGTACATGGCCGTCGACACCGGCCAACCGGGCCTCGCCCAGCGGTACTACATCCAGGCGCTGCGGCTCGCGCAGGCGGCGGGAGACCGCGGGTACGGCGGCTATGTGCTCGCCGCCTCCATGAGCCATCTCGCCGCGCAGCTCGGAAACCCGCGGGAGATCGCGCAGTTGGCGCGGGCGGCGCAGGAGGGGGCGCGGGGCCGGGTCACCCCGCGCGCGGAGGCGATGTTCCTCGCGGCGGAGGCGCGCGGGCACGCCCTGATGGGCGACGCGCGGGCGGCCCAGGTGGCGTCCGGGCGGGCGGTCGGCGCGCTGGAGTCGGCCGACGCCTCGTCCGGGGACGACCCGGCGTGGATCGTCCACTTCGACGAGGCGTACCTGGCCGACGAGTTGGCGCACTGCCACCGGGACCTCGGACAGGCCGAGGCGGCGGCGCGGCGCGCCGAGGAGTCCCTGGCCGGGCTCCCGGAGTCCAAGGCGCGCCGACGGGCCATCGGATATGTGCTGCTCGCCACCGCGCAGGTGCAGCAGCGGGAGATCGAGCAGGCCTGCGCCACGGGGCTGAAGGCGGTCGAGTTGCTGGAGACCCTGCGCTCCAACCGGGGCGCCGAGTACCTCGAGGACTTCCAGCTGCGGCTGGAGCCGTACCGGGAGGAGCCGGTGGTGCGGGAGTTCGGGGCGCGGCTGGAGCTGCAGGCGGCAGCGTGAGGGCGGGCGACCGGCCGGTGTCCGGCGGGTGAAGGCGCGGGAAACGGCCGGTTGCCGAGCGTGACCACGTGAAGGATGGACATAAGGAGCGTGTGGGAGAGCGGATCTGTTACCGCTGTCACAGGGCGGGAGGTTGAGCCCTGAGCTGCGTGGCACCCGGCTCGGGGGACCCGGTAGCGTGAACCGACGATTCACAAGGTCCCCCCTATGTAGGAGTCCCGGTGACGCAGAGTGGACAGGGCGAGAAGCCCTCGCCGCGCGAAGCGCGCGAAGGCATCGTGCTGCCCTCCGACGGCGGCGAACCCCTGCTCCCGGGCATGCTCAACGCCGCCCAGGACGGGACGGCGCCGGGTTCCCCGGGCAACGCGGGCACGAGCCACTACGGCGGCCCGCCGCCCGCTGGCCCCCAGTCCACCGGTGCCCCGCCGGCACCGGCGGCCCCGCCCGGCGGGCAGTCCTGGGGCACCCCGTGGGGCCCCGAACAGCACCAGACCCCGGCACCTCCCGCGGCCACTTCCTGGCCGACGCCGCCGGACCAGACCTGGGGCGGCACCGCCGACCAGTGGTCCACCCCCGCCGCCCAGCCGCTCCTCCCGGAGGGCCAGGGCAGCGCCCCGCTGCCGCCCGGCACCTTCGGCGCCCCGCTGCCCCCCGCCGCCGACGAGGGCGCCACGCAGTACATACCGCCGGTGCCGGCCGCGCCCGCGCCCGGCACTGAGGGCGCCACCCAGTACCTGCCGCCCGTGGTGGGCGGTGACGAAGGGGCGACGCAGTACATTCCGCCGGTCGCGCCCGGGGCCCTGCCGCCCGAGGTCGGGGGGCCCGTGGGCGCGGAGGCGACGCAGTACCTGGGACGGACCGGCGCCGGGCCGTTGCCGCCCGCCGTCGGTCCCGACGCGCAGGCCACGCAGTACATCCCGCCCGTGTCCGACCAGGCGCCCTACGGCGCGCAGCCCGGCGGGGACCGCCAGCCGCCTTCCGAGTTCGACAACCTGTTCCGCAGCGGTCCGGCGGCCAACGGCCCCGCGGGCGCCACCCAGCACCTGCCGCGCTTCGAGCAGCCGCCCGCCCAGTCCCCGTACGCCCAGCCGCCGTACGGACAGCAGGCGACGCCCTCGTACGGCGGGCAGCCCCCGCAGGGCCCCCACGGTCCGCAGGACACGAGCGGTGGGCGTGGCCGGTCGAAGGTGCCGCTCATCGCCGCGATCGGGGTCGGCATCGTCGTCATCGGTGTCGGGGCCGGAGCGATGCTCGGCGGTGGGGGCGGCGGCGGCAAGGCCAAGAACCAGACCGTCTCCGCGACGGCCCCGGCGACGCAGGGTTCCGCCTCGGCGGGCGGCGATGCGGCGAAGCAGCAGGCGGTCGCCCTGGACAAGCTGCTGGCGGACAGCGGCAACAGCCGCGCCGCCGTGATCAGCGCGGTGGCGAACGTGAAGAACTGCAGCAACCTGGACACCGCCGCCTCCGACCTGCGCGACGCGGCCACCCAGCGCACCCAGCTGGTCACCCGGCTGTCCGGCCTGTCCGTCGACCGGCTCCCGAACCACGCCGCCCTCACCACCGCCCTCACCCGGGCGTGGAAGGCGTCCGCCGCGGCCGACAACCACTACGCGGCCTGGGCCGACCAGGTCGCCGGCAACAAGAAGAGCTGCAAGAAGGGCCAGGCCCGCAACACGGGCCAGACCGCGGCCGGCAACCGCGCGAGCGGCACCGCCAGCGAGCAGAAGGCCAAGGCCGCCGACCTGTGGAACGGTCTCGCGCGGACGTACGGCCTGACCCAGCGCCAGCCGACCCAGCTCTGAGCGCGGCTCAGCCGACCTGCGCGCCCTGCAGCGTGCGCGTCATGTCCAGGAAGCCCTGGCGCGCCGTCACCAGCTGACCCTGCCGCACCACCTGGAGGGTCACCTCGGCGTTGACGACGCGGGGCAGCCCGATGCTGGCGAGCGGGCCCTGCTCGCCCCAGTGCAGGGACGGGGTGAGCCCGCCGGTGGAGACCCGCAGACCGCCGTCGAGGGCCCGGCGGACGGCGTCGGCGGTCACGTCACCGCCGCCCAGCGACTGGACGGCCTTGGTGAAGACGGTGTAGGCGATCCAGGTCGTCTGCACCCCGGCGTCGGCGGGGTCGATCCGGTTGTCGCCGAAGGCCTGCGCGCTGATCACTTTCTTCATCGGGGCCCAGCGTGGGTCACTGGCCGGCGGGTACCAGCCGGTGATGTACGCCCCCTCGTAGGGGCCCCCGGCCGCGCCCGACTGGTTGATCACCGTCTGGTCGACGCTGTCCAGGGTCGCCGCCGTGCGGACCGCCGGGTAGGCGTCGCGGGCCCGGCGGAAGGAGTCCATGAAGGTGTCGGTGCCGTCCCCGAGCGCGGGGATGACGCACCCCCTCCTGGCCTTGTCGCCGGTCGCGGCCGCCAGCGCCTGCTGGGCCGGCTCCTCGTACTCGGTGGTGTCGTCGGCGGCGCGCTGGTCGACGGCGTTCTCGTGGCCGCCCGCCTTGAGTCCCGAGTCGAGCATGGGCGGCAGCTCGTCCCCCGCGATGCTGTCGGCCCGTACCAGCGTCACCGGGCCGCAGCTCGAGGCGAGTTCCCTGCCGAGGCCGGCCAGCAGGGTCGGCCGACCGCCGTTGACCGGGTAGGACAGCGGGCTGGTGAACTCGGCGGTGGTCACGCCGTAGCCGCCGATGTAGGGGATGCCCGCGCCCTCGAGGTCGGTGAGGTACGAGTCGCCGAACTGGCTGTAGGAGCCGACGACGGCGACGACGTTCGCCTTCACGGCGGCGCGGGCGCACTGCGCGGCGGCCACGCTGTCGTTGTGGTCGTTGCAGGTCAGGACCTTCAGCTTGCGGCCGTTGAGGCCGCCCCTGGCGTTGATCCAGCGGGCGTAGGCCTGCGCGAACGCCGGCATGCCCGGCTTGTTGGTGGCGCTCGTGCCCTGCGGCGCCCAGGTCATGACGGTGATCGGGCCGTCCCCGGAACCCCCCGTGGTACCGGGGATGACCCCGCAACCAGCGGCGAGTGACGCGCACGCGACCAGGGCCCCCGCCGTGCGCACGGTGGCTCTGACGGGCCGGGTGAACGAGGGGAGGAAGGTGCTGCGGTTGCGTCGCCTGCCTGTCATGGGCCCACACGCTTCCGTCACATCACCAACCCGGAGGTGACCCTCGGTTATGGGTCGGTGACGGCAAGGTGAAATGCCGGGGCCGGTGAGGCGCGGGACCGGAAGAACGTACGATCAGTGACCGTGCAAGGTACGGAGAACCCTTCCCGTCGTGGCCGTCGCTCCTCCACCATGGGCGACATGCCACTGACCGACATGCCGTGGTGGCGCTGGCGCAGCAATGTGCGCTCCGCGCTGCACATGCTCTCCGACCCCGCCTTCCAGCAGAACGTCTGGCTGGCCGGCGTCGACGGGTACGGGGACGTCACCGACGCCGTGTACCGCCTGGTGGAGGACACCTGGCTGGACAACTGGTCCGCCGAGAAGTACGTCGGCACGATCTTCCGGGACTCGCAGGAGGCGGCCCTGGTGGACACCGCGGTGCTGCGGGTGCTGCGGATCATGCACCAGGTGGGGCCCGACGCCCCCGTCTCCGTGTACATGGAGAACCCCGGCTGGCCGGACGCGGTGCGGGCGGCACGGGACGCGCACGTGCGGATGGCCGTGGCCGACGGCGAGGACCCCGACGCGCCGCCGCGCACCCTCGAGGTGCTGCGGATCATGACGCGTTCCGCGTGACGGACACCGGTCCGCGCCGCGGCCCGGTCGTGGGACCATGGCGGGCATGAACGAGCAGTCCAGCCGGGCCGCGGCGAGCCCCGCCGACCAGTACGTCCTCACCCTCTCCTGCCCTGACAAGAAGGGCATCGTGCACGCCGTGTCGAGCTACCTCTTCATGACGGGCTGCAACATCGAGGACAGCCAGCAGTTCGGCGACCACGACACGGGTCTGTTCTTCATGCGCGTCCACTTCTCGGCGGAGCCGCCGGTGACGGTGGACAAGTTGCGCGCGAGCTTCGCGGCGATCGGTGACTCCTTCCACATGGACTGGCAGATCAGCCGGGCCGACGAGAAGATGCGCGTCGTCCTCCTGGTCAGCAAGTTCGGGCACTGCCTGAACGACCTGCTCTTCCGCGCCCGTATCGGCGCGCTGCCGGTGGAGATCGCGGCCGTGGTGTCCAACCACACGGACTTCGCCGAGCTCGTGGGCTCGTACAACATCCCCTTCCACCACATTCCGGTGACGAACGACACGAAGGCCGCGGCGGAGGCGCGGCTGCTGGAGCTGGTCCGCGAGAACGACGTCGAGCTGGTGGTGCTGGCCCGCTACATGCAGGTGCTGTCGGACGACCTGTGCAAGCAGCTCAGCGGGCGGATCATCAACATCCACCACTCCTTCCTGCCGAGCTTCAAGGGCGCGAAGCCGTACCACCAGGCGCATGCGCGGGGTGTGAAGCTGATCGGGGCGACGGCGCACTATGTGACCGCCGACCTGGACGAGGGGCCGATCATCGAGCAGGAGGTCGAGCGGGTGGGGCACGACGTCACGCCTGACCAGTTGGTGGCGGTGGGGCGCGACGTGGAGTGCCAGGCGCTGGCGCGGGCCGTGAAGTGGCATGCGGAGCGGCGGATTCTGCTCAATGGTCGACGGACGGTTGTGTTCGCCTAGGAGCTCGATCCGTCGGCGCGTCGGCGGCTGCGGGTGCGTGGGGGCCGTTCGCGCAGTTCCCCGCGCCCCTAAGAACCGCCAGTGGACCGGCCTCCGCCACGTGGCCGCCTACATCCGGCTCATCGACGCCGCCGCGAACAGCACGTCCCTGATGGCCTCGCGGTCGCCGACCTGCCCTGCCGCCGCCTCCGCCGGAGGCACGTGCCCCGCGGCCAGGCGGCAGAACTCCACGCCGTCCAGGGCGACGTGCGCCACCTCCAGCTCCGCGGAGCCGACCGCCCCCGGCGAGTCCAGGGGGATCAGCCACTCCCCGCCGCCCGACCCCTCGATCTCAAGGCGCAGGCTGCGCCCGGGCTCCCCGGCGACCCCCAGACGCGGGGCCGCACCGGCGGCCGGCCCCGACCGCCGGCGCTCCGCCAGCACCAGGGGCAGCATGCGGGCCGCCAGGTCGATCATGCGGTGCAGGTGCTGCGGGGACGGCGGCTCGTACGGGTAGTCGATCGCCTCGGCGATGTCCTCCGCGTGCACCCAGCACTCGAAGGCCCGGTCCAGCATCGCGTCGCGCAGCGGCAGTTCGAAGTCGCCGTACGAGACGGCCGGCCCGTCGGAACCGGCGCCGGTGAACGACACCGTGCGGACCAGCTCGTGGCTCTGCTCGCGCCACGGCACCCTGATGCCGCGCGTGGGCGGGAAGTGCGAGGTGTGCCAGTACGCCTCGGTGCGCGCCACCGGTGTGGGGCGCTCGGCGACGATCTCGCCGAGCGGGTCGTCGAGGCCGAGGGCGACGGCGACAAGACCGTCGACCGTGAGGAGGTGGGCGATGACGCCGGCCACCGTCGTACGGCGGCTCTCCGCGCCGTCGCCCCCGAACCACCGCAGCCGTACCGGCGCGTGCCACTCGGCGTCGCCGATGTCCTGCAGCAGCGCGTCCAGGCGGGCCGTCTCCGCGTCGTAGGGCGCCGCCCACTCCGGCACCGGGATGCGCGGCGGGCGCCGGTCGAGGCAGCCCTCCAGGACGCGGGTGCGCAGGGCGGGGTCCAGATCGAGGCTCTCCGGCGGATGCAGCAGGCCGACGGCCTCCCGCAGCCGTCGCGCCTCGTCCGCGCAGGCCCCGCAGCCGCCGAGGTGCTCCTCGACGGCCGCCGTCTCCGCGGCCGAGCAGGCGGCCAGCGCCCACGCGCCCAGCAACGACTTCAGGACCTGGTGCTCCAGCACCAACGGCGGCGGCTGTTCCTCCGGAGCGGGCAACGGACGGTCACCGTCCTCGACGGACGCGCGCGGCAGCGGTATGCGCGGCGGCACGTCGACGTCGTCGTGCTCGTCGTAGTCCTTGAAGCCGCTCACACGGCACCGCCGAATCCGGGCGGTGCCCCGGGGGCGCCGGTGTCGTGGGCCGTGGACAGGAGCTGCAGGCCCAGGCGGAGGCGGCGGCGGGCCTCGTCCTCGGTGACGCCGAGGTCGGCGGCGGTCTGGCGGTAGTCGCGGCGCTGGAAGTAGGCCAGGTCGAGGGCGGCGCGCAGGGGAGCGGGCATGGAGGTGACGATGTAGTCGGCGCGGGCGGCGACCGAGGCGCGGCGGACCCTGCGCTCCAGTTCCTCCGCGGAGCCGCCGGAGCCCCGGGCGAGCGCGGCGGTCTCGGTGGCGCGCAGCCGTTGCACGGCCAGGCGGTGGGTCAGGGTGGCCACCCAGGTACGCAGCGGGCCCTCCCTGGGGTCGTACGCCTCGGGATGTTCCCAGACGTGGGCGAAGACGTCCCGGGTGATGCCGTCGGCCGCGTGTTCGTCCCCGAGCACGCGGTGGGCCAGGCCGTGGACGAGGGAGGCGAACCGGTCGTAGAGCTCGCCGAGGGCGGCCGCCTCACCGCGGGCCAGTCGCTGCTGCATCTTGCGGTCCCAGCGGGGCGGTGCGTCCTTCTTCGCCATGCGGCCCCCTCACCCCGTCTTCGCCTGTCAGCCAGCCTGCGCCCACCGTCATCCCGAATGTAGTCGGCACCTCTGGCAGCGCACGCCCCTTTGTCGCATTGCGCGCCCCCGCGGGAGCCGCAGGTGATAGTGGACGTTCGCTTACCCGGTCCAGAACTGATCGAACAGGATCGAAGGCGACCAAAACAAGCCTCTTCCGATCGGTTTCCGTTTCTGGGCCTGTGTTTCAGGGAACGGCCGCTGGGCAGCCGCGCTGCAAGGAAGCGTAGGAGCAGCTTCCGGTTGCGGGGATTCCGGCGAGCGAAGGGCATGGTGGTGGCGTTCTATGTGACCGGCGACGAGCAGGGCGAATGGACCGTGCTCCGTGTGTCGGGCGAGCTGGACCTGGTGACGTCCCCGGTACTGCGTCAGCGGGTGCACGATGCGGTGGCCGACGGCCGCCACAGTCTCGTCCTGGACCTCTCCGAGGTGTTCTTCTGCGACTCCAGCGGCGTCGGCGTGCTCATCGCCGCCCGCCGCCTCATCCGCTCCTGCCAGGGCAACCTGCGGCTCATCCTGCCCGCGCAGGGCGCGGTCGACGGCTCGCACGTCAACCGGGTCCTGGGCGCCCTCGGGGTGCGCCGCCTGTTCGACGTGTACGCCGGTCTGGACGACGCCGTCACCGAGGAGGCCGGCCCGCTCTCGGCGTAGGCCTCGCGCCACAGGCCACCCAACAGCACCGGGTCATTGCCACACTGTTGTCCCGGAATTCACCCGGTCCTGGCACAAGTGCCGCTCCGCCGTGCCCCGACGGCCCCGCTCGTCGTACGCTCCGTCCAGGTACCGGAGTACCGGACATATGCACCCGACGTGAGGTAAGGCGGCCCCAGAAGACATGGTCAGCAGCGAGTACGAGCGCCGGATCGCCGCCCGGTTCGCCACCTTCGACCAGGACGGCAACGGCTACATCGACCGCGGGGACTTCAGCGTGGCGGCCAAGGCGCTGCTCGCCGAGTTCGACGTCGCGGCCCGCTCCGACAAGGGGCAGGATCTGTACGCCGGCGCCGAGGCGTTCTGGCAGGGCATGGCGGGGATCGCGGACCGCGACGGCGACCAGCGCATCACCCGCGAGGAGTTCGTGAACGGCGCGGTCAAGCGGCTGCGCGACAACCCCGAGCGGTTCGCCGAGATCGCCCGCCCCTTCCTGCACGCGGCCCTCGCCGTGGCCGACACGGACGGCGACGGGGCGGCCACGGTCGCCGACACCGCGCGCGTGCTGCGCATCCTGGGCGTCGACGAGCAGATCGCCCAGGCCGCCGCCACCGCGCTGGACGCCGACGGCGACGGCAGGGTGGGAGAGGCCGAGATCGTCCCCGCCCTCGCCCGCTACTTCACGGTGCCCGAGTAGCGCTCCCGCAGCTTGTACTTGAGCACCTTCCGCAGCGTCTCGCCCCGCGGAAGGGCGTCCACCACCTCCAGTTGCTCCGGCAGCTTGTGCACGGACAGCCCTTCCGCGCGCAGGTACGACGTCACGGCCGGCAGGGTCAACTCCTCGGCTCCCGGCGCCCGTTCGACGACCGCGCACACCCGTTCGCCGCGTTCGGCGTCCGGCAGCCCGATCACCGCGACGTCCCCGACCGCCGGGTGCGCGGCCAGCAGGTCCTCGATCTCCTTCGCCGAGATGTTCTCCCCCTTGCGGATGATCACGTCCTTGAGCCGCCCGGTGAGCACCAGATGCCCGCTGTCCTTCACGAACCCCAGGTCCCCGGTGCGCAGGAACCCCTCCGCGTCGAAGGCCTCCGCCGTCTGCGCCGGGTCCAGGTACCCCTGGCACACCGCCTCCCCGCGCAGCCGCACCTCCCCGTCGACGACCCGTATCTCCATCCCCTCCGGCGGCCGCCCCTCGGTGGTGGCGAGGTTCTCCACGGTGTCGTCCGGCGCCCCCATGGTGATCATCGGCACCTCGGTCATCCCGTAGCCGTGCGTGAGCTGCACGCCCATCTCCCGTACGACGGCGTGGTACACCTCCGGCGGCTTGGGCGCCCCGCCGCCCGCGAGCAGCCGCAGCGTGGGTATCACCTTCGTCCCCGGCTGTTTGCGCTGCTCGGCGAGGAACATCGAGTAGAACGCCGTGGACCCGCCCGCCACCGTCACGCCGTGGCGGCGGTAGCCCGCCAGTGCGTCCGGCAGGGCGAACTGCTCGAACATCACGGCCGGGAAGCCGTACAGCAGCAGCATCACCGTGTAGTCGGGCCCGGCGATGTGCGCGTACGGGAAGGCCATCGAGCCCACGTCGTCGGCCGACAGACGCAGCGCGTGGGCGAGGCAGGAGCCACCGGCGATCAGCGAACGGTCCGTGTGCAGGACGCCCTTGGGGTCGGAGGTCGTGCCGGAGGTCCAGTAGATCCAGCGCACGGAGGTGCCCTCGGCGGGCGGCGGGGGCAGGACGGCCGGGTCGCCGTGGGGCAGGTCGTCGTACGCCTCGAAGATCCCCTTGGCGCCGAGCCGCCGGGCCATCTCGGTGTGGTCGAAGCCGCGCCAGGTGCCCGGCACCGCGAAGTACTCCGCCTTCGACTCCCGTAGCGCGAAGCCCACTTCGCGGTCCCGGTAGAACGGGATGACCGGCGTCTGCACGGCGCCGAGGCGGGCCAGCGCGAAGGAGAGCAGGGCCGTCTCGATGCGGGTGGGCAGCTGCCAGGCGACCACCGTGCCGGGGCGTACGCCCATGTCGTACAGGCCGGCCGCCACCCGCTCGGCCCGCGCGCGCAGGTCGCCGAAGGTCAGCGCGCGGTCGTCCTGGAGGAACACGGGACGGTCGGGGGTGAGCCGGGCGCGGCGCTCCACCAGCTCCCACAGCGTGCGGGAGGAGCTCAGGGTGTGCGGGGTCTCGGTCGGGTCCGCCATGTCTGCCCCCTGCCTTGGCTGACGACTCGTCAGGTGACATGCTATCTGACGGGTCATCAGATACGTAACGCCCGTGACGTCCGGCGGAGGGGAACCATGACCGAACTGCCCCGCATCATCAGCGTCGACGACCATGTGATCGAGCCCGCGCACCTCTTCGAGACCTGGTTGCCGGCGAAGTACCGCGACCGGGGCCCGCAGCCCCTGACGGCCGGGATCGGTGAACTCGCCTACGTGGGCGGCAAGTACCAGATCACCATGGACCCGGAGGGCCCGCCGACGGACTGGTGGATCTACGAGGACCTCAAGTTCCCGTACAAGCGCAACATCGCCGCCGTCGGCTTCGACCGCGACGAGATGACCCTGGAGGGCATCACCCGGGAGCAGATGCGACGCGGCTGCTGGGACCCGAAGGCGCGCCTGGCGGACATGGACCTCAACCACGTCGAGGCCAGCCTCTGCTTCCCCTCCTTCCCTCGCTTCTGCGGGCAGACCTTCGCCGAGGCGCACGACAAGGAGGTCGCGCTGGCCTGCGTGCGTGCCTACAACGACTGGATGGTCGAGGAGTGGTGCGGCGACAGCGGCGGCCGGCTCATCCCGCTGTGCCTGATCCCCCTGTGGGACGTGGAGTTGGCGGTCGAGGAGATCCGCCGCAACGCCGCGCGCGGAGTACGGGCGGTCACCTTCTCCGAGATCCCGACCTACCTCGGCCTGCCCTCCATCCACTCCGGCTACTGGGACCCCTTCTTCGCGGTCTGCCAGGAGACGGGGACCGTGGTCAACATGCACATCGGCTCGTCCTCGCAGATGCCGGCCGCCTCCCCCGACGCCCCGCCCGCCGTGCAGGCCGCGCTGAGCTTCAACAACGCGATGGCCTCGATGATGGACTACCTCTTCAGCGGGGTCCTGGTGAAGTTCCCGACCCTCAAACTCGCCTACTCCGAGGGCCAGATGGGCTGGATCCCGTACGCCCTCGAGCGCGCCGACGACGTGTGGGAGGAGCACCGGGCCTGGGGCGGCGTCCGCGGGACCATCCCGGAGCCGCCGTCGACGTACTACTACCGCCAGATCTACTGCTGCTTCTTCCGCGACAAGCACGGCGTCGCCTCGCTGGACGCGGTGGGTCGCGACAACGCCACCTTCGAGACCGACTACCCGCACGTCGACTCGACCTTCCCGCACACCAAGGAGGTCGCCCTCGACCATGTGAAGGGCCTCGACGACGAGACCGTCCACAAGCTGATGCGGGGCAACGCGATCCGCATGCTGGGCCTGGACCTCGACCGCTGATGGATCTCTCCTACACGCCCGAGGAGGAGGAGTTCCGGGCGCGGCTGCGGGAATGGCTGGCCAAGGTGCTGCCCACGCTGCCCGCGCAGCCGTCCCCGGACGACTGGTCCGCGCGTCGGGCCTACGACCTCGGCTGGCAGCGGATGCTGTACGACGCCGGGTACGCCGACGTCCACTGGGACGCCTCGCCGACCGTCCGGCTCATCTTCCTGGAGGAGAGCGAGAAGGCCGGCGCGCCTTACGTGGGCGCGAACTTCGTCGGTCTGCTGCACGCAGGCCCGACCATCGCCGCCGAGGGCACGGAGGAACAGCGGGCACGCTGGCTGCCGCCGATCCTGCGCGGGGAGGAGGTCTGGTGCCAGGGCTTCAGCGAACCGGACGCCGGCTCCGACCTCGCGTCGCTGCGGACGCGGGCGCGCAAGGACGGCGACGAGTACGTGGTGAACGGGTCCAAGATCTGGACGTCCCATGCCGAAGTCGCCGACTGGTGCGAGCTGCTGGTACGGACGGACGCGGGCGCGCCGAAGCACCGGGGGATCAGCTGGCTGGCCATGCCCATGGACGCGCCCGGTGTCACCGTACGGCCGCTGCGGACGCTTGCCGGGTCCGCCGAGTTCGCCGAGGTGTTCCTGGACGACGTGCGGGTGCCGGTCGCCAACCGGGTGGGGGAGGAGAACGACGGGTGGCGGGTCACCATGGTCACGCTGTCCTTCGAGCGGGGCACGGCGTTCGTGGGCGAGGTCGTCGCCTGCCGGCGGGTGCTGGGCGAACTGGCGCGGGAGGCACGGCGGAACGGACGCTGGGACGATCCGGTGCTGCGACGGCGGCTCGGTCGGTTGAACGCGGAATTCCGGGCGTTGTGGCGGCTGACGCAGTGGAACGTGAGCGAGGCGGAGGCCTCCGGCGGGGTGCCGGGGGTGGGGGGTTCTGTTTTCAAGCTGCGGTATTCGCATGCGCGGCAGGAGTTGTACGACGCCGCTGCCGCGGTTCTGGGGGCGGATGCCCTGGACCTGGACCGGCCCTGGATGCTCGACCGGCTGTCGTCGCTGTCGTACACCATTGCGGCCGGTACCTCGCAGATTCAGCAGAACATCGTGGCCGAGCGGATTCTCGGGTTGCCGAAGGGGAGGTGAAGGGTGCGGTTTCAATTGACCGAGGTTCAGATGGAGTTGCGGGGGAGTGTGCGGGGAGTCTTGGGCCGGTGGTCGTCTGACGGTCGGTGGGGGCTGGTCGCGCCCCGCGGCGGAGCCGCACATGGACACAGCCCCGCGCCCCTAAACGGCAGTGCAGGACCCGGCGCTTACCAGCCCCGTCTCGACCGGGTTCTGTGGCGCACTCTCGGAGAGCTGGGCTTTTTCTCTCTACGACTGCCCGAAGTGAACGGAGGGGCCGGACTTGGCTTGCCTGAAGCCGTGTTGGCGTTCGAGGAAGCCGGGCGGGCGCTGGTACCTGGGCCGCTCGTGGCCACGCACCTCGCGGCCGGGGAAGTGCCCGGGGCCGCCACCGGGGATGTCGTCGTGGCCGCCGCTGACGGCAGGATCGTGGAGTGGCTGGACGAGGCGGACGTCGTGCGGCCGGGCGCCGAGGGGGCCGTACCGCTGCGGTCGGTGGATCCGTTGACGCCTCTGCACCGGGTGCCCGCACCGGCACCCCCGGACCCCGTCGCTGACCTCCTCACCGCCGCGGAGCAGCTCGGTACCGCCGCGCGGGTGTGTGAGCTGGCCGTGCAACACGCCCGGACGCGGGAGCAGTTCGGGCAGCCGATCGGGGCCTTCCAGGCGGTCAAGCATCTGTGCGCGCAGATCCTGGTGCGCGTCGAGGTGGCCCGGGCGGCCGTCTACGCGGCGGCTGTCACCGCCGACCGGGCCGACATCGCCGCGGCCCGGCTGCTCGCCGACGAGGCGGCCGTGCGCGGCGCCCGCGACTGTCTCCAGGTGCACGGCGGTATGGGCTTCACCTGGGAGAGCGAGGTGCACCTGCAGCTGAAACGCGCCTGGGTGCGGGCGCAACGTGGTGGAGGTGTCACGGAGAGTGAGGAGTTGCTCGCGGCCGAGCTGACGGCGTGAAGGACTGTGGTGGCCGCTGTGCTGGGATGTAGTGAAAAACACACCCGTTCATGTCACGGATCGTGGCATCTCGACACTACGGAGCGTTGATATCGGGTTGTGTCCTGGGTGCGCCCCGTCACGGCCCGGAGTCGGCGGGCCGCTCCGGTACCTTCTGTGGGATGCGAGTGGTTCCGAGCACGCGCCACGTCGGTGTTGCCCCTGGGGCGAGGCCGGTTCCGGGCTGTTCGACTGCTCGCGGCGAGCGTCGCACAGTATGCCGCACGGGTACTCCTTCGCGCTGGAATATGCCCGAAGCGCTTGTTGAGGTGACTGTACGTCAACCATGCTGTCTCTTAAGGGATTCACGTTCCGTGACCCTTGCCTTGGGCTCTGCTCTGGCTGTTGTTCTGGCCATGCAGAAAATGGCTACGATCGTGGCCCTCGTCGCGGTACGTGCGTGGCGCGAGGTCATGTGTCCGCCGGTTCGGATGGTGTGAGCGGTGCAGGTGCTTCAGGTGCAACTGGAAGTCCGGCCCGACCCCGCAGAGGTGGGGCGGGCCCGGAGGTGGGCCCGTTCGCGCCTGGCCGGGTCCGGTATAGAGGGCGACGAGTCGCTGGCCGAGACGCTGATCCTGCTCGTCTCCGAACTGGTCACCAACGCCGTCGTGCACACCGGCAGGCCGGCCGTGCTGCGGTTGTCGCTGCCGGGTGCGGCGGTCGGTTCGGCGACCGTTCGCCTCGAGGTGGCCGACGCCAGTTCCCGGGCCCCGGTGCCGCGGTGCGTGGACGGTGACGCGACGGGCGGCCGGGGGCTCGCGCTCGTGGACGGCCTCGCCGACCGCTGGGGCTGGAGCCCCGACGGCGCGGGCAAGCGCATCTGGTGCGAACTCGACCGCGCGGAGGAGGCTTCGCACGCCTCGGTGGTCTGTCCCGGCGGCGCGGCTGCCTATGAGGGGCTGGCGTTCGAGGTCGTGTGATCGCCGGACCGGGTGGTTGGTCGGCGGCCCGGTCGACCGGCGCACGGGTGCGGAAAGTCCGTCAGCGCTGGTGCACGGGAGCAGGGACCGCTGTCACGCCCCCTCCGTCGGGGCCCGGTGCGCCGGGACGTGCTTCCGTGCGCACCCCTGGCAAAGGGCGCGTAAGGGATAAATCTTCGTACGACTGTTGACGGGCCGTGACCGTTTGATCACGCTGGTGGGCAGCGATTCGCCGTGAGGGGACGCCGAGGGTGCTGGTGACGGACGCCCTTGGCGAGTGTGGGTCGTGATTCGGCGTCGACTCTTTCAGGGCCAGGGGGAGTCGGGGCGGGAACGCCGGAGTCGGTCGGCGGCGCGAGACGCCGTGCTCGGGGCGGGAGGCCGCGCCGCCGACCGGCGGACGTCACAGAACGGCGACGGGGGCCACGGGAGTTCCGGTCGCACCGACGAAGGGCTCGGGCATCGCGGACAGCAGGAAGGCGTACCGGCCGGTTTCTCCACAGGCTGTGGACAACTCCTCGAGGTTCCAGTTCTGGCCCTGCAGCATCCCCATCTCCACCAGGTCGAGCGCGTGCACGGGCAGCCAGAGGTCCTCGATCTCTGGCGGGAAGATCTCGAAGGTGAGGGTGTCGTTGGCGACGGCGGCGACATCGCGCGCGTGGAACCACTCCGGCGTGCGCACCGACAGTCCCGGCGACGGATAGCCGTACCCGTCCCGGTCCCCGGCGAGGTACACCTGGATCTGCCCGGTCCGTACGAGTACGACGTCCCCGGCGCGCACCCGCGTTCCGGCGAACTCCTCGGCCGCCTCCAGGTCCTCGGGCGTGACCGCGTGCCCGCCCGCCAGCCGGTCCACGCCCCGCGCGCGGGCCACGTCAAGCAGCACCCCGCGCGAGACGACGTGCCGTGCCTTGTCGATGCCGCTGAACCCGGCGCCGCCGTGCGCGGTCACGGTGTCGGCGGGGCGGCCGTTGTAGAGCTTGCCCGAGTGCGAGACATGGGTCAGCGCGTCCCAGTGGGTGCCGGCCTGCAGGCCCATCGTCACGACGTCGTCGCTGCACGCCACCGTGCCGGGGCCGAACAGCTCCTGGTTGATCTGCACCATCGCGTGCAGCGGGTTGATGCGGCCCGGGATCATCCCCGACTGCACGCCGTCCTGCTTCAGGGGCAGGGCGAGCGGGACGCGGCGGCCGGTGCGGACGGTCGCGGCGGCCTCGCGGACGACCTCGTCGGTGATCAGGTTCAGGGTGCCGATCTCGTCGTCGGCTCCCCAACGCCCCCAGTTGTTCACGCGCTTGGCGATCTCATGGAACTCGGCGGGCAGCGACATCGGCCCTCCCCGGGGCTTGTCTCCACGTATCTGACGGGACATAAAATCTAACGGTCCGTCAGAAACCGCGGGAAGGGGCCGGTCGTGGGGAACTTCTTGGCAGGCAAGGTCGTCGCCGTGACCGGTGCCGGGCGGGGCATCGGCCGGGCGGTGGCGCTGGCCGCGGCGGCCGAGGGGGCGCGGGTCGTGGTCAACGACTACGGCGTCTCGGTGGACGGTGCCTCGCCGACGAGCGAGGTCGCCGAGGCGGTCGTCAAGGAGATCGAGGCCGCCGGCGGGGAGGCGGTGGCGGTCGCCGACGACGTGTCCACGATGGCCGGCGGCGCGCGGGTCGTGGAGGTCGCGCTGTCGTCCTACGGGCGGCTGGACGGGGTCGTCTGCGTCGCCGGGATCCTGCGGGAGCGGATGCTGTTCAACATGTCCGAGGAGGAGTGGGATCCGGTGGTCGCCACCCACCTGAAGGGCACGTTCACCGTTTTCCGGGCCGCGTCCGCCGTCATGCGCAAGCAGCGCGCCGGGACGCTGATCGGGTTCACCAGCGGCAACCACCAGGGGTCCGTCTCGCAGGCCAACTACAGCGCGGCGAAGGGCGGGATCATCTCGCTGGTGCGGAGCGCTGCGCTGGGCCTGCACAAGTACGGCGTCACCGCCAACGCGGTGGCCCCTGTCGCCCGTACGCGGATGTCCGCCAATGTGCCCATGGAGTTGGCGGAGATCGGGGAGCCGGAGGATGTGGCGGCGTTCGTCGTGTACCTGCTGTCCGAGCGGGCTCGGGAGGCGGGGGTCACCGGGCAGGTGTACACGGTGGCGGGGCCGAAGATCGCGGTGTGGGCGCAGCCGAAGGAATTGCGCGCTGCGTATGCCTCCGGCGGTTGGACGGCGGAGAAGATCGCGGAGTCTTTGCCCGGGTCTGTGGGTGTGGATCCGATGCCGATGCTTGCTCAGTTGGCCGCGATGGAGAAGGCGGCGGGGCGTGGGGAGAGGCCGAACGCCCAATAGCTCGGGGGATGCGGTGTAGGGCGGGTCCGGGTTTGTGGGGGCTGGTCGCGCCCACGCGGCGGAGTCGCACATTGATACAGCCCCGCGCCCCCGAGTGGGTCCACTGGTCCGGCGTTGAGAGGAGACCGTCGTGGAGTTCGGGTTTTCCGGCGAGGACGAAGCGTTCCGGTTGGAGGCGCGGGACTGGCTGGCCGAGCACGTCGACACCGGCCAGGACCGGCGTACATGGGAACGCACCCTCGGGAAAGCCGGCTGGATCGGGCTGGGATGGCCGGAGGGGGGCTACGGGAACCGAACTGCCGGGCTCACCCAGCAAGTTGTCTGGGCCGAGGAGTACGCGCGGTCCGGGGCGCCTCCTCGGTCCGGGCATATCGGGGAGAACTTGTTGGCCCCTACCCTCATCGCTCACGGGAGTGAGGAGCAGAAGGGGCGGTTTCTGCCGCCCGTCGCCGCCGGGGAGGAGTTGTGGTGTCAGGGGTACAGCGAACCCGGGGCCGGGTCCGATCTGGCCGGGGTGCGGACCTCCGCCGTGCGGGAAGGGGCGGAGTTCCGGATCAGTGGGCAGAAGATCTGGACCTCACTCGCCCATGAGGCGGACTGGTGTTTTGTGCTGGCCCGGACCGAAGTCGGATCCCATCGGCATCACGGGTTGAGCTTTCTTCTCGTGCCCATGGACCAGCCGGGGCGGGTCGAGGTGCGGCCCATCCGGCAGATGACCGGGACCAGTGACTTCAACGAGGTCTTCTTCGACGGGGCGCGTGCCCGAGCCGAGCATGTCGTCGGAGGTGAGGGGCGGGGGTGGCAGGTGGCGATGAGTTTGTTGGGGTTCGAGCGGGGGGTGTCGACGCTGGCCCAACAGATCGGATTCGCCGAGGAGTTGAGCGAGGTCGTGCGAGTCGCCGTGCGGACCGGTGCCGTCGGGGATCCGGTGGTGCGGGAGCGGATCGTGCGGCAGTGGGCCGAGTTGCGGGCCATGCGGTGGAACGCCCTGCGCACGCTGGGCGGTTCCGGTGATCCGGGGGCGCCGAGTGTGGCGAAGCTGCTGTGGGCCAACTGGCACCAGCGACTGGGGGAGTTGGCGGTGCTGGTGCGGGGGGCCGAGGCGTCCGTGGGGGCCTCGGACTGGTCGCCCTCCGCGCCGTACGAACTCGACCGGGACCAGCAGTTGTTCCTGTTCTCGCGGGCCGACACCATCTACGGCGGCTCGGACCAGGTGCAGCGCACCATCATCGCCGAGCGTGTGCTCGGCCTGCCCAGGGAGCCCAAGGGGGTCGTCTGATGCGCGGAGTGGTGTTCGACGGTAAGCGGGTCGAGGTCGTCGACGACCTGGAGGTGCGGGAGCCGGGGGCGGGTGAGGTGCTGGTCGCGGTCTCGGCGGCCGGGTTGTGCCACAGCGATCTGTCCGTGGTGGACGGGACCATACCCTTCCCCGTTCCGGTGGTGCTGGGGCACGAGGGGGCGGGGGTGGTGGAGGCCGTCGGGGCCGGGGTCACGCATGTCGCGCCCGGGGACCACGTGTCGCTGTCCACGCTCGCCAACTGCGGTGCCTGCGCGGACTGCGACCGGGGGCGGCCGACCATGTGCCGGCAGGCGATCGGGCGGCCCGGGAAGCCCTTCACCCAGGGCGGTCGGGCGGTGTACCAGTTCGCGTCCAACTCCGCCTTCGTGGAGCGGACCGTGGTGAAGGCCGTGCAGGCGGTGCGGATCCCGAAGGACATTCCGCTGCCGTCGGCCGCGCTGATCGGGTGCGGGGTGCTGACCGGGGTGGGGGCCGTGCTCAACCGGGCGCGGGTGGACCGGGGGGACTCGGTGCTCGTCATCGGGACGGGCGGGATCGGGCTGAACGTCATCCAGGGGGCCCGGATCGCGGGGGCCCTGCGGATCGTCGCCGTCGACGCGAACCCGGCGAAGGAGGCGGTGGCCCGGCAGTTCGGGGCGACGGACTTCCTGACCTCGACCGAGGGCGTGCGCGACGTCCTGCCGACCGGGGCCGACCACGCCTTCGAGTGCGTCGGGCGGGTGGAGCTGATCCGGCAGGCGATCGACCTGCTCGACCGGCACGGGCAGGCGGTGCTGCTCGGCACGGCTCCGGCGACGGCCGAGGCGTCGTTCCGCGTCTCCTCGCTGTTCCTGGACAAGTCGATCCTCGGTTGTCGATACGGCTCCTCCCGGCCGCAGCGCGACATCCCCCTGTACGCCGAGCTCTACCGGCAGGGCCGCCTGCTGCTCGACGAACTGGTCACCGCGACCTACCCCGTCGAGGACTTCGAGAAGGCGAAGGCCGACGCGGAGGCCGGGCGGGTGGCGCGCGCGGTGCTCACGTTCTGACCCCGGTGCGGAAGGTCCGGCGGTACGTGGTCGGCGTCACCCCGAGGGCCGCCTGCAGGTGCTGGCGCATCGACTGGGCCGTTCCGAAGCCGGACTCCTGCGCCACCTGGTCCACCGACAGGTCGCTCGACTCCAGCAGCTGACGGGCCCGCTCCACCCGCTGCTGGGTGAGCCACTGGCCGGGGCTGACCCCGACCTCCTCACGGAAACGGCGTGTGAAGGTCCGTACCGACATCGACTCCTGGGCGGCCATGTCGCGCAGCTGGATCGGCTCGTGGAGGCGGCCCAGCGCCCAGGCGCGGGCGCCTCTCGTGGTCGCCAGCTGGGGTTCGGGGACCGGTCGGTGGATGTACTGCGCCTGCCCGCCGTCGCGGTGGGGCGGTACGACGGTGCGGCGGGCCACTTCGTTGGCGACCGCCGTGCCGTGGTCGCGGCGCACCATGTGCAGGCACAGGTCGATGCCGGCCGCGACGCCGGCCGAGGTCAGCACGTCGCCGTCGTCGATGAACAGCACGTTCGGGTCGACGTCGATCTTCGGGAACAGTCGCTGGAGCTGGTCGGTCTCGGCCCAGTGCGTGGTCGCGGGGCGGCCGTCGAGGTAGCCGGCGGCGGCGAGGACGAAGACGCCCGTGCAGATGGAGGCGAGCCGGGTGCCGGGGCGGATGTGGGCGAGGGCGGCGGCCAGCTCCTCGGTGAGGACGCCCTCCTCGAAGACCGGGCCGAGTTCGTACGACGCCGGGACGATGACGGTGTCGGCGGTGGCGAGGGTCTGCGGGCCGTTCTCGACGTCGATGGAGAAGTCGGCGTCCGTGCGGACCGGGCCCGGTGGCCGGATCGAACAGGTCACGACCTCGTACAGCCGGCGCCCCAGGGCGTCCTTGGGTCGCCCGAAGATGCGGTGCGGGATGCCCAGTTCGAAGGGGAGCAGCCCGTCCATGGCGAGGACGACGACGCGGTGCGGCCGGAACTCCATGGCGGTGCCCCTCTCTGGGCCCAAGGCCCTCTCCAAGCCCCGGCCCCGTGACCCGGTGGCCCGATTCTAACGAATGCTGTCCTTCGGGCCAGTGGTTACGGCGGGTTCCGGCCGGGATGCTCTATGTCGTGACCCAGACAACCGAGGCAGCGGCCGCCGCAGAGGACCTCCGGCCGCCCAAGACGTCGCGCGTCCACCGCGCCTGGTTCGTCGCCGCCGTCACCTTCGTGACGATCATCGGCGCCGCCGCCTTCCGCTCCCTGCCCGGACTGCTGATCGACCCGCTGCACCAGGAGTTCGGCTGGTCGCGCGGCACGATCGGCGCCGCCGTCTCGATCAACCTCGCGCTGTACGGCCTGACCGCACCCTTCGCGGCGGCGCTGATGGACCGCTTCGGCATCCGCAAGGTCGTCGCGGTGGCGCTGACCGTCATCGCGCTCGGCTCCGGCCTGACGGTGTGGATGACGTCGGCCTGGCAACTGCTGCTGTGCTGGGGCCTGCTGGTCGGTCTGGGCTCCGGCTCGATGGCGCTGGCCTTCGCCGCCACGGTCACCAACCGCTGGTTCACCGAGCGGCGGGGCCTGGTGACGGGCATCCTGACCGCCGCCTCGGCCTCCGGCCAGCTGATCTTCCTGCCGGTGCTGTCGTGGATCGTCGAGCACCACAGCTGGCGTCCGGCGGCGGTGACGGTGGCCCTCGCGGCCCTGGCGGTCGTGCCCTTCGTCTGGCTGCTGCTGCGGGACCACCCGGCCGACGTGGGCGTGAAGCCGTACGGCGCGAAGGAGTTCGTGGTGAAGCCGCCGCCCGCGCAGGGCGCCGCCCGCCGCACGGTGCGGGTGCTGGCCTCCGCCGTCCGCACCGGCCCCTTCTGGCTGCTGGCCGGCACCTTCGCGATCTGCGGCGCCTCCACCAACGGCCTGATCCAGACCCACTTCGTGCCCGCCGCGCACGACCACGGCATGCCGGTGACGGCGGCGGCCTCGCTGCTCGCGGTGATCGGGGTGTTCGACGTCGTCGGCACGATCGCCTCCGGCTGGTTCACCGACCGATTCGAGCCGCGCCGCCTGCTCGCGGTCTACTACGCCCTGCGCGGCATCAGCCTCCTCTTCCTCCCCATGCTCCTGGCCCCGTCCGTCCACCCGCCGATGCTCTTCTTCATCGTCTTCTACGGCCTCGACTGGGTCGCCACCGTCCCGCCCACCGTCGCCCTGTGCCGCGAGCACTACGGCGACGACAGCGCCATCGTCTTCGGCTGGGTCCTCGCCTCCCACCAGGTCGGCGCCGCCCTCGTCGCCTTCCTCGGCGGCGTCGCCCGCGACGTCTTCGGCTCCTACGACATGGTCTGGTACGCGTCGGGAGCCCTGTGCGCGGCGGCGGCACTGATGGCGCTGGTGATCCGCCGACGACCGGCGCCGGGGCTGGCCCCGGCCCTCTAGCGGTTGACCGCCGGATATTCCGTTGGGCACGTTTCCGCCGTATCCGTACAGTCGCGGACATGACCATCCCGATCGCGTTCGACATGGAGACCGGCGACCCCGACGACGTCTTCACCCTGTGTGCCCTCGCGACCCATCCATGGGCGCGCCTGGTGGCCGTGACGGTCATGCCGGGATCGGACGAGCAGGTCGGGATCGTCAAGCACCTCCTCGGGCGCCTCGGGGTGACCGTGCCGGTCGGGGCGTACCGGCCCGGCGGCGACGTGAAGCCGGTGTCGGGCTTCCACCGCCGATGGCTCGGGAAGGTTCCGCCCCGCGAAGCCGACGCCGAGGCCTGGCAGTTGCTCCACGACACCTTCGCCGCCGAGGACGCGACGCTGCTCACGGGGGCGCCGCTGAAGAACCCCGGCGTGCTCCTGGAACGGAAACCGGACGTCCGCGTCGCCCGCTGGGTCGCGCAGGGCGGCTTCGCCGGCGACTCCGTCGTGCCGCCCGAACACCGGCTCCCCAAGTTCGCAGGACGCGAGACCTGCGGGACGTACAACTTCAACGGCGCTCCGGAGGCGGCGTCGAAGCTGCTGGAGTCGCCCCACGTCGGCGATCGGGTGCTCGTCTCGAAGAACGTCTGCCACGGCGTCGTCTACGACGGCGCGATGCACGCCGCCCTGTCGGCGCGCCGGCTCACGCCCGGGATGGCGCTCGTACGGGAGGGCATGGAGGTCTACCTGGCCAAGCGCCGCACCGGCAAGGCCTTCCACGACCCCCTCGCGGCGGCCGTGGCCCTCGACGAGTCCGTCTGCGCGTTCCGCGAGGTCGAGGTGTACCGGGAGCGCGGCGCCTGGGGCGCCCGCCCGGCGACCGGCACCCGGACCCGCATCTCGATCTCGGTCGACCAGGCCCGCTTCCTGGACGTCCTCACGGCCACCCGGTGAAGGCCGCCGAGGTCACCTCACTGTGGCGGCTGGTCGTCCTGTAGGTGGCCGAATCGCCCCCGGTGGAAGAGGAGGGGGGCGGTGGGGGACTCCGAGGTGCCCAGGGCCTCCACCCGGCCCACCACGATCAGGTGGTCGCCTCCGGTGTGTACCGCGTGGATCGTGCAGTCGATCCATGCGGTGGCCTCCGTGAGGCGGGGGGAGCCGGAGGCCGGGGCGAGGTCATACGGCACGCCCGCGAACTTGTCCGTGCCGGGGGTCGCGAAGGCGCGGCACAGGGCGGCCTGGTGGACGGCGAGGATGTTGACGCAGAAGACGCCGGCGCGGGCGATGCGCGGCCAGGTCGTGGACGTACGGCCCACCATGAAGGCGACCAGGGGTGGGTCGAGGGAGAGGGAGGAGAAGGACTGACAGGCGAAGCCGGCCGCGGGCGGGGCGGTGATCACCGTGACGCCCGTCGCGAAGGCGCCGAGCACGCGGCGGAACTCGGCCTGGTCGAGCGGAGCCCGCTCGTCCTCGCGGACGCAGCGCAACTCCGGGCGCGGCAGCGCCTCTACGGGGGCGGGAGCGCCGGCCGCCCTGAGATAGCGGACGGCGGCGGCGGCCGCCCCTGCGTGTCCCATCACGTCTTCCATTGAAGCTGACGGAGTGTCAGATGGGAAGGGGTGGGGAGGGTCAGCGGCCCTCGTAGGCGGGGGTTCTGCGCTCCATGAACGCCCGTACGCCTTCCCGGGCGTCCCGCGTCGTCATGTTGATCTCCTGGGCGGCGGCCTCGGCGGCGAAGGCGGTCGTGCGGTCGGTGTCCAGGGAGGCGTTGACGAGCTGTTTGGTGAGGGCGAGGGCTCGGGTGGGGGCGGAGGCGAGGCGTTCCGCCCAGGCGCGGGCCGTCTTCGCCAACTCGTCGTCGGGGACGACCCGGTTGACGAGGCCGAGGTGTTCTGCGTCGGTGGCGGAGAGCGCGTCGCCGAAGAACATCAGTTCCTTGGCGCGTTGCGGGCCGATCAGGCGGGGGAGGAGGTAGGCGCCGCCGCCGTCGGGGACCAGGCCGCGCCGGACGAACACCTCGATGAACCTCGCCGATTCCGCCGCCAGTACGAGGTCGCAGGCGAGCGCGAGATGGGCGCCGAGGCCGGCCGCCGTGCCGTTCACCGCCGCGATCACCGGCTTTTCGCAGTCGAGGACGGCGGAGATGAGGCGTTGGGCGCCCTGCCGGATCATGCGGGCCACGTCTCCGGCCACCCGCTCACCCTCCGCCGAGCCGCCGCGCAGGTCGGCGCCCGCGCAGAAGCCACGACCGGTTCCGGTGATGACCACGGCCCGTACGTCCGGGTCGGCCGACGCGTCCGCCAACAGCCGGATCAGGAGGTCCCGTTGGCCGGGGGTGAGGGCGTTGAGGGCCTCGGGGCGGTTGAGGGTGACGTGGGTGACCTGGGCCTCGGTGGTGTGCAGTACGTCGGTCATCGGCACACCGCCAGCGCGTCCAGCGCCACCGCGCCCTGCCCCCTCGGCAGCACCATCAGCGGGTTGATGTCCAGCTCCGCGAGGTCGTCCCCGAGCTCCAGTGCCATGCGCTCCACCCGCAGGACGACCTCGACGAGCGCGTCCAGGTCGGCCGGCGGGCGCCCCCGGACCCCGTCGAGCAGCGCCCGCCCGCGCAGGTCGGCCAGCATGGCGTGCGCCTGGTCCTCACCGAAGGGCGGCACCCGTACGGCGACGTCGTGCAGGACCTCGACCAGCACCCCGCCGAGCCCGACGGTGACGGTCGGCCCGAAGAGCTGGTCGTGGGTGACACCGACGACCATCTCCACGCCCCGTTCGACCATCTGGCAGACCAGGACACCGTCCAGGGACACGCCCTCGTAACGGGCGATGTCGGTCAACTCGCGGTAGGCGTCCCGGACCTGGCTGGCGGAGGTCAGGCCGACCTTCACCAGGCCCAGCTCGGTCTTGTGGGCGATCTGCGCGCCGGACGCCTTCATCACCACCGGGTAGCCCACCAGGCCCGCCGCGCGGACGGCCGCCGCCGCGCTGGTCACCAACTGCTCGCGCGGTACCCGGATGCCGTACGCCCGCAGCAACTGCTTCGCCGCGTGCTCGCTGAGCTGCTGGCCGGGGCGCATCAGGGCCTGCGCCTTGCGGAAGGACGGCGAGGTGGTGCGCGGCGCCTCGTCGAAGGGGGAGCGGTAGTGGGCGACGAAACGGTGGTGGTCGAGGTAGGCGCGGACGGCGGTGATGCAGTTGGCGACCGTGCGGAAGGTGGCCACGCGGGAGGAGCCGAGCAGCACCTCGCGGTAGGCGGGCTCGGTGCCGACCGGGGAGCCCCACACCACACAGACCAGCTTGTCGGTCCGCTCAGCCGCGTCCACCAGGTCCTGGACGAGCTTGTCGCTCAGGGGTGGGAAGGGGCCGGTGATCGGGCAGATCAGGACGCCGACCGCCGGGTCGTCCAGGATCGCGTCGATGATCTTCCGGCCGCGTTCGTCCCCGACCGGGTGGCCGCCGTTGTCGACGGGGTTGGCGACGCTCAGATAGCCGGGGATCCACTGATGCAGCTCGGCCTGCTTGGCGTCGGACAGTTCGGGCAGCGACAGCCCCGCCTCGGTCGCCAGGTCGGCGAAGTGCGCGCCCGTGCCGCCGGAGATGGAGTAGACGACCACGCCGTCGGCCCGGGGCGGCCTCGCGCGGGCCAACAGGGCGGCAGTGTCCTGGAGTTCGTCGAGGCCGTCCACCCGGATCACGCCGAACTGCCGCATCGCCGCGTCCACCACCGTGTCCGCGCCGGTCAGTTTGCCGGTGTGGGAGGCGGCCGTACGGGCGCCGGTCTCGGTGCGGCCGACCTTCACGGCGACGACCGGTACCTTGCGGCGGGCGGCGCGGTCGGCGGCGAGCAGGAAGGAACGGCCGTCCTTGAGGCCCTCGACGTAGCAGGCGATGGCGCCGACCTCGGGCCGCTCGGCGAAGTAGGAGAGGAAGTCGGCGGTCTCCAGGTCGGCCTCGTTGCCGGTCGGCGCCCAGTGCGAGAGGCGGATGCCGAGCTCCTGGAGGGAGAAGACAGGGCGGCCCTGGTGGCCGGACTGGGTGATCAGGGCGATCGCCGGTCCGTCGAGGTCCTCACGGAACCGCTCGAAGGCGTTGAGGTTGGTGTTGGGCCCCAGCAGCCGCATCCCCGAGCGCCGCACGGCGAGCGCCAGCCGCTCCTGCGCGGCGGCGCCCTCCGCCCCGGTCTCGGCGAACCCGGAGGCGAAGACGACCGCGAACCGCACCTTGGCCTCGGCGAGTTCCTCGACCACCGGAAGCGGGTCGGCGACCAGCAGCACCGCGAGGTCGACCTGTTCGGGCAGGTCGGCCACGGACGGGGCGCAGGGGATGCCGAAGACGGACGGACGGGTCGGGTGCACGGGGTGCAGCCGGGCCCCGACCCGCTCCGCCCAGGCCACCAGCTGCCGGGTGATGCCGGTGTTGGGCCGCCCCTCGGCGTCCGAGGCGCCGATGACGGCGACGGACTCGGGGCGGAAGAACCGGTCCAGGTCGGGGACGTCGGCGTACAGGGGCCGGCCGCTGACGTCGAGGTCGTCGACGTCGGCCGGCCTGCCGTGGACGGCTGGCCCGGGTTGCTCGCCGCACGCGACGACCCGGGCCCGGCGGGAGTCGGTGGTGAGGGTGCCGTGGGTTGATCCAAGCATCGGTCCGCCCGCTCCTCTGAGACAGCCAAATAACTGACGCTCTGTCAGATTACTGAACTGACGCAGTGTCAGGAATGGGCGTGCACCCAAAGTTGGTGAACTCGCAACCGATCACGGCTTCACCTCGCCGCTCCACCCTCACGGCTCCACCCTCACGGGTTCACCTCACAGCTCCGCCAGCACCTCCTTGGCCACCCGCTCGCCCGAGCGCACGGCTCCGTCCATGTAACCGTTCCAGTAGGCCGAGGTCTCGGTGCCGGCCCAGTGGATGCCGCCGACCGGCTGGCGCAGGGCGGCGCCGTACTCGGTGAGCACGCCCGGCGGGGCGTAGGCGACCGGGCCGCCGCGGGAGAAGCCCTCGTTGTCCCAGCGCTGCAGGACGAAGGAGGTGGGCGAAGACGCCTTCGCGCCGAAGTAGTTGGCGTAGTCCTTGAGGACGGCCGCCTTCACCTCGTCGACGCTCGCGGCGTCGTACGCCCGTATCTCGTCGGCCTCGATGAAGCCCATCAGGGCGCCGTAGGAGGCGTCCGGCGGAGAGTTGTCGAACGTGGAGCGGACCACGCCGGAGTCGCTGACGACCTGGCCGTTGAGGCCGTCGGCGCGCCAGAACGGGGTGTCGTAGACGGCGATCGCCTTGCCGATCGAGCCCATCGGGAGCCGCTGGCTGAGCTGGTCACGGGCGGCCGGGAGCAGGGGGTCGTAGGAGATGCGGGCCGCCAGCGGCGGCGGTACGGCGACGACGACCTTCTTGGCGGTCACCGTGACGCCGTCGGCCGTGACGACGTAACCGCCGCCGGACTGCGCGATCGAGCGGACCGGCGCGCTCAGCACCACCCGGTCGCCGAGCGTGGCGGCCAGTTTGATCGCGACCTGCTGGGAGCCGCCGACGAAACGGGACTCCTGGGCGCCGTTCGCGGTGTCGGTGAGGCGTTCCAGGGTGCCGACGTTGTTCTCGTCGCCGGCGGCCGCGATGTAGAACAGCACGAAGAGCAGGGAGAGTTCGCGGGGCTGGGCGGAGAAGATCGACGTACAGGCCACGTCCAGCAGGAACTTGGCCGAGGGGATGACCGCGTTGGCGTTCAGCCAGCTCTCGAAGGTCTGCTTGTCCCACTCGGCGGCCTTGGCGGCCGTCCAGGGCGCGTCGACGGGGACGGTCTTGGCCATGTCGTCCAGCGAGGACTGCACGATCGCCGCGTTGGCGAGACCGGCCGCGTCGACCGGCGGGACCGAGCCGAGGATGCCGCTCGTGTCGTACGGGGTGCGGGTGCCGTCCTTGTAGAGGAGGTTCTTGCCGGTGTTGTAGGTGGTGAAGGTGGCCACGCCCAGGGAGTCGGCGAGGGCCTTGATGCGGTTCTGGGTGGGCCCGATGAACTCGCCGCCGCCCTCGGTGAAACCGCCGCCCGCGAGCTTCAGGTTGACGACCCGGCCGCCGACGCGGTCCCGGGCCTCGAGGACGACGACCGTCTTGCCGCCGGCCACCAGGTCGCGGGCCGCGGTCAGCCCGGCGAGCCCGCCGCCGACGATGGCGACGTCGACGTCACGACTGGTGCCCGCCGCGGCGGCGGTGCCGGCCGCGGTACCGGTGAGGGTGACGGCGCCCGCGGCCGCGGCACCGCCGAGCAGGGAGCGCCGGGACAGGGCCCCGGGGTGGTGCTGTCTTCCACGTGCCACGTGCGTCCTCCGTGTGGAGAGAGTGTGGAGCCAGAAAGTGAGCAGTGTTCAGATTCTGGCCCCGGAGGGCGGCACGCTTCAACGCTTCCGCCACATCTGACGCACAAGTAAGGAGCCTTCTGAAAAAGGAAGTTGAGGAGAAGAAGGGGCTTACCGGTCGGGCCGGGGACAGCCGGGGACAGCCGGAGTCTCAGCCGGGGAGCCGGGACAGCGCGTCCCCGCCGTTCTTCACGATCGCCTTCGCGATCTTCCCGGCGTCGATCGCGACCTCGCGCAGGGTGCCGCTGATGGGCGTGGTGAAGCCGGTGAAGTACAGACCGGGTGTCTGCTCGGGCACGCGGGCGCCGTGTGCGAGGGGTCTGCCCTGGGCGTCCAGCACGCCCAGGTGGCCGACCAGACCCTCCAGCGCGCGGACGTAACCGGTGGCCGCGACGACGGCCTCGGGGGAGATGCGGGTCCCGTCGGCGAGGACGACCTTGCCGTCCTCGAAGCCCTCGACGGCGGCCACCACCTCGACCCGCCCCTTGCGCACGGCGTCGATCAGCCCGACGTCCTGCACCGGGATGGCGCCCGCCTTGGCGCGGCTGTAGAGCCCCGTGTCCGGGCGGGGCAGCCCGTGCGCGGAGAGGTCGGGCACGCTGAGCTTCGCCATCGGCCGGGCGAGCCGGTCCACGACCCCGACCGGCAGTCGCCGTACCAGGACGCCCGTGTACTGCGCGGCCCAGCCGGCCGTGGAGCGGCGGACGATGTGCGGGGCCGTACGTACCGACAGCCGTACCCGGGAGGCGCCGCCCTCCACCAGGTCCACGGCGATCTCCGCGCCGGTGTTGCCGACGCCGACGACCAGGACGTCCCGGCCGGCGTACGGGCCGGGGGCGCGGTAGTCGCCGGCGTGCGTGAAGTCGCCGGTGTACGTGTCGAGGCCGGGCCAGTCGGGGACGTACGGGGTGTGGTTGTACCCGGTCGCGACGACCACGGCGGCGCCGGTCAGCTCCCGGCCGCCGGTGGCGCGCAGCAGCCAGCCCGTGCCGTCGGGGGCGCGTTCGACGCGCGAGACCTCGACGCCGGTGACGACCTCCAGCTCGTGCACCTCGGCGTACTTCTCCAGGTACCGCACCACGTCGTCCCGGGCCACCCACCGCCCGAACCGGCGCGGCATGGGCAGCCCCGGCAGGGCCGACAGGCGCCGGGTGGTGTGCAGGTGCAGCCGGTCGTAGTGGCGCCGCCAGGACGCGCCCACGTCGTCGGCCTTCTCCAGGACGACCGCCCGGACGCCCCGGGCCCGCAGCGCGTACGCGACGGAGAGCCCCGCGGGTCCACCGCCGATGACGTGGACGGGGTGGCCCGAAGGGCTCGCGGACGGTGTGGAGTCGGCCATGAGCGCGAGCGTAATCACGCACCAGCTTGATGGGTCTCGGTCAAGACCGGAATTGGTTGCGGATTGATCACGCCTGTAGGAGGAGTGGGTGGGACTTGTGACGTAGAACACCTGGTTGTGGCCGCGCGGCGTCCGGCCGCGGCCCGGGTTCCGGGATCGGCTCATCTGACGTACCGTCAGATACATGACGCGTCACGATCTCCCGGAGGCCGACGCCTTCACCCGGACGTACTGGGACGCGGCGGCCGAGGGGCGGCTGCTGGTCCGGCGGTGCGGGGCGTGCGGGCGGGCGCACCACTACCCGCGCGAGTTCTGTCCGCACTGCTGGAGCGAGGACGTGACCTGGGAGCCGGCGAGCGGCCGCGCCGCGCTCTACACCTGGTCCGTCGTCCACCGCAACGACCTGCCGCCCTTCGGTGAGCGCACCCCGTACGTCGCCGCCGTCGTCGACCTCGCGGAGGGGCCCCGGATGATGACGGAGCTCGTCGACTGCGCGGCCGAGCGGCTGCGGGCCGGGACGGAACTGGAGGTCTGCTTCCGGGACGGGGTGCCGGTATTCCGGCCGCGTGGCTGAGGCGGGCGCGTTTGAATGGGCGCATGACCGGCATACACGACCGCACCCTCACCCTCGAGTCCACCGAAGTGCGCGGCCACGGACTGCGCCTGCGCCCGTGGGACGCGGACTGCGAGGCCGACGTCGAGGCCTTCTTCCGGGGCTGCGCCGACCCCGAGTTCCGGCGCTGGAACACCCCGCTCACGCCGGTCTCCGACCTCGCCGTGGCCCGCGCCTCGATCGCCGCGAAGGCGGAGGGGGCGCGGACGGGGACGGGAGTGGCGTTCTGCGTCGAGGACGCGGGGGACGGTACGCGGCTGGGCCACATCAGCGTCCAGGACATCCACCCCGTGCTCAGCCACGCCATCGTCGGCTACTGGGTGCTGCCCGAGTCCCGCGGCCGGGGCGTCGCCACCCGCGCCCTCGCCCTGGCCGCCCACTGGGCCCACACCGAGCTGGGCCTGCACCGCCTCGAACTGCACCACGCCGTCGGCCACGAGGTGTCCTGCAAGGTCGCCGAACGCTGCGGCTTCCGCTACGAGGGCACGATGCGCGGCCAGATGTTCGAAGCGGACCGCCAGGACGCGTTCCGCGACTCCCACCTGCACGCACGGCTGGCGACGGATCCGGAGGTTCGTCTGGGTGGTTCGACGTCGGGCGTGTAGCACCGGGAGACACGCGGGCCTACGGTGACGGAATGAGGGCCATCGTCGAGGCCGGTGAGACCTTCCACATCACGCGGAACGGCGTTCAGGTCGCCGAACTGCGCCCCCTGGCCCCTCGATGCTCGGTCTGAGGTGAACGCGTAATTCGGAGGCAGGGCAGCCCGGTCGCGCGGCAGCATGAGGTATGCGCCCCGATGGCTGGTACCGCACCGACGACCTGGACGTCTTCCTCTCCCGGGCCGGGGACTTCCTGCGCTCCCGGCCCGCTCTGCACACCCTTCCGCTGACCGTGACCGAGCAGCTGCGCAGGCGCGGGGCGGGGACCTACGGGGACGAGGCGCCGTACTTCGGGGTGCTGGAGCGGCAGGGTGTGGTCCGGGCGGTCTACTTCCGTACACCTCCCTACCGGCTCAACGTCACCTCCCTCGCCCCCGAGGGGGCCGACTCCCTCGCCGTCCACCTGGCCGACGACGGCCGCCCGCTGCCCGGCGTCTCCGGGGAGCGGGTCGGTGTGGAGGCGCTGGTGAGGGCCTGGGAGCGGCGTACGGGTGCGACGGCGGCCGTGTACCAGCGGCAGCGGCTGTACCGGCTCGACGAGCTGACCGTGCCGGAGCCGGTGCCGGCGGGGCGGGCGCGGGTCGCCGGGGAGGCGGACCGGGAGCAACTGGCGCTCTGGTACGGCGAGTTCATGGCGGCCGTCGGTGAGGGCGCCGGTCAGCGCGCGGAGGACTGGGCCGACTCGCGCGTCTCCTACGGCGGCGTCACCTTCTGGGAGGACGCCGACGGCACCCCGCTCTCCATGGCCGGCGTCACCCCGACGGTCGCCGGACAGGTACGGGTGGCACCCGTCTACACCCCGGCCGGCCTGCGCGGCCGCGGGTACGCCGGCGCGGTCACCACCGAGGTCAGCCGCGCGGCGCGCGCGTCGGGCGCGGGGGAGGTGCTGCTCTTCACGGACCTGGCCAACCCGACCAGCAACGCCCTCTACCAGCGCATCGGTTACCGCCCGGTGGCGGACTTCGTCCAGTACGACTTCGGCCGGTACGGGGACACGGGCTGAGGACCCGGCGTCACGGCCAGAGCAGCTCGCGCTCCCACCCCCCGTCCCCCCACCGATAGTTCAACCGCACATGCCGCCGCCGTTCGTCGCCCTGGAAGAACTCCGCCTCCTCCGGGTGCAGTCGGTACAGCGTCCAGGTCGGGACCGGGGCGTCCGGCTCCTGCTGGGCCCGTTCCCAGGCGGCCTGCGAGGCCCGCGCCAGCTCCTCCACCGAGCCCAGCACCTCGCTCTGGCGGCCGGTGAGGGCGGCGGCAAGGGCGCCGGTGGAGCGGGCGTGCAGGTCACCCTGGGACTCGGCCGACGGGGCGGTGGTGACGGGCCCGCGCAGCCGGACCTGGCGGGCGAGGGCCGGCCAGTAGAAGCCGAGGGCCGCGTACGGGCGCCCGGCCAGCTGGCGGCCCTTGCGGCTGCTCCCGTGGGTCGCGAAGGTCCAGCCGTCCGCGTCGGCGCCGTGCAGCATCACGGTCCGTACGTCCGGCCGCCCGTCCGCGTCGGCCGTGGCGAGGGACATGGTGTGCGGTTCGCGCTGCCCGGCGGCGACCGCCTCCGCGAACCACGCCGTGAACAGGGCGAGGGGCTCGGCGGGGGCGGTCGCCGGGTCGAAGGGGCGCAGCTCGGTGACCGCCGGGTCCCACACCCGCAGCGACCTCAGCAGCTCATGAAGATCGGTTCCCATGCGTCGATTGTGACGCGGGTGCCGGCCTCGGTGGGCCCTAGTCCCGTCCCAGCACCACCGTCCCCGACGAGCAGAACCACCCCCCGGTACCGGAGGCCACCCCAAGGCGCGGCAACGCCCCGTCCGCCGTGCGCACCTGCCGGGCGCCCGCCTCCCCGCGGAGCTGCCGCACCGCCTCCACCAGCAGGAACAGCCCCCGCATCCCCGGGTGCTGGGCCGACAGGCCGCCCCCATCCGTGTTCACCGGCAGTTCCCCGCCCCCGACCCGCAGCCGCCCCTTCTCCACGAACGCCCCGCCCTCGCCCTTCCCGCAGAAACCGAGGTCCTCCAGCGTCACCAGCGTCATGTACGTGAACGCGTCGTAGATCTGCGCGAAGTCCATCTCCTCGGGCCGCACGCCGGCCCGCTCGAAGGCCAGGCGTCCGCTCACCGCCGCCGGCGACACCGTGAAGTCCGGCCACTGAGACATCGCCGCGTGCGAGACGTGCTCCCCGGTGCCGAGCACCCAGACGGGGGCGGTGCGGCAGTCCCGTACGTACTCCTCGGCCGCCAGCAGCACGGCCGCGCCGCCGTCGGAGCGGATGCAGCAGTGCAGCTTGGTGAACGGGTCGGCGATCATCGGGCCGGACAGGACGTCGTCGACGGTGATGGGGTCGCGGAACATGGCGTCCGGGTTCAGGGCCGCGTTCGCCCGCGCCTGCACCGCCACCTCCGCCAACTGCTCGATCGTGGTCCCGTGTTCGAGCATGTGGCGGCGGGCCGCCATCGCGTACTTGGCGATCAGCGTGTGACCGTAGGGGACCTCGAACTGGAGCGGGCCGCGGGAGCCGAAGGACAGGTTCCCGGTGCGGCGGCCCGCTCTGATGTCGGCGCGGGCCGTGGAGCCGTAGACGAGGAGGACGGCGTTCGCGTGGCCGGCCGCGATCGCGTCCGCCGCGTGGGCGGCCATGACCTCCCAGGTGGAGCCGCCGACCGAGGTGGAGTCGACCCAGGTGGGCCGCAGGCCGAGGTACTCGGCGACCTCGACGGGGGCCAGCGTGCCGAGGCCGGCCGACGCGAAGCCGTCGACCAGCTCACGACCGAGACCCGCGTCCGCGAGGGCGCGGCGGGCCGCCTGGGCGTGCAGGGCGTACGGCGTCGTGTCGTCCACCCGGCCGCAGTCGGAGAGGGACACCCCGACCGCCGCCACCTTCCGCGTCCCGCGAGTCATGAGAGGCCGCCTTCCCCTGGGCATATCGTTCCCGGACTCCTAATATGACGGTCCGTCAGATCCGGAGGGAAGAGCCATGGACGCCCGCTTCACCGCCGAACAGGGCGAGATCCGCCGTACCCTGCGCGAACTCCTGGACAAGCGTTGCGGCCCGGGGGAGTTGCGCGCCGCCCTCGGCACCTCGGACGGTCACGACCCGGTCCTGTGGACCGCGCTCGCCGACCAGCTGGGGCTGCCCGGCCTCGCGCTGCCGGAGGCGTACGGCGGTGTCGGCTGCTCGGCGACCGAGCTCGCCCTGGCCTGCGAGGAGACGGGACGGGCGCTGGCCCCCTCGCCGCTGCTGGCGACCGCCGTGCTCACCGTGCCGTTGGTCCTCGCCCTGGGGACGGACGCCCAGCGCGCCTCGCTGCTGCCGCGCCTGGCCTCCGGAGCCCTCACCGCCGCCCTCGCCGTCCCCGGCACCGCCCTCGCCACCGCCCTCGCCCTGACCGGCGACAACGGCGGCGAGTGGGCCGGCGGCGGACGGGCCGGGGGCGTGCAGGCCAGAAGGGCGGGGGAGGGGTGGCGGCTGTACGGGCAGGCCGAGCAGGTGCTCGACGGGCACAGCGCGGGGGTGCTGCTCGTCGCCGCGCACACCGGGGGGTACGCCCGGTCCCGGACGCTGCTGTTCCTGGTGCCGGGGGAGGCGACGGGGGTGGTACGGGTACGGCAGACCGCCCTGGACGCCACCCGGCCGCAGGCCCGCGTCCAACTGCGGGACGTGGCGGCCGAGTTGCTCGGCGAGGACGGCGCCGACGTGCTGGGCGCCCTCGCCGCCCTCGGGAGCACCGCAGCCGCCGTGCTCGCCTGCGAGGCCGTCGGGGCCGCCGACCGGGCGCTGGAGCTGACGGTGGCGTACGTGCGGCAGCGGGAGCAGTTCGGACGGGCGATCGGGTCCTTCCAGGCGGTCAAGCACCGGCTGGCGGACGTGTACGTGCAGGTGCAGGCGGCCCGGTCGGCCGCGTACTACGCTGCCTGGGCCGCGGTGCGGGGGGAGCGGGTGGGCGGGCTCGCGCTGGCGCAGGCCCTGGAGGCGCTGCGAGTCGCGTCCGCCGAGGGGATCCAGCTGCACGGGGGCATCGGTTTCACCTGGGAGCACCAGGCGCATCTGTACTTCAAGCGCGCATCGGGCGACGAGCTGCTCTTCGGGCCGGTGCATCGGTTGCGGGCGCGTGCCGCGGAGACGGCGCGGCTCTTCGAGGGCCGGGAGGTGGCGGTGTGATCGGGGAACGTGTGGTGCAGCGGGTGTCGTCGACGCGGGGTTTCGCGAAGGTGGCCCCGCATGTGATCCCGGCGCTGGACCGCGCCGTCCACCGGCTGACCCGGGGAAAGGTGCTGCTCAGCGCGCAAATGCTGCCGGGGGTGATCCTCACCTCCACGGGGGCCAGGAGCGGGCTGGCCCGGCGTACGCCGCTGGCCTGCATGCCCGAGGAGGGCGGCCGGAGCTGGCTGCTGATCGGCTCGAACTTCGGCCGTACGGACCACCCCGCCTGGACGCACAACCTGCTGGCCCACCCCGACGCCGAGGTGAGCTGGAAGGGCGCGGACATCCCGGTGCGGGCCCGGCTGCTGGAGGGCGAGGAGCGGACGGCGGCCTGGAAGGCGCTGCTGGACTTCTGGCCGCCGTACGCCACCTATCAGGCGCGGGTGGAGCGGGAGATCCGGATCTTCCGGATCAGCCGGCGCGATCAGTGAGTCGAGACCTGGGTGCAGGCCACGTCGTACTGGGCGACCGCGTTGCCGCTGCCCGCGTTCTGGACGGAGTGGGGTCCCGAGCCGGCGTAGTTGGCTCCGGCGACACCACCGGGGACCTCGTTGAAAGCTGAACCGGGGGCGCTGGACGCGTTGCCGGGGCTTGACGACTGGGACTGGCAGGACTGGTTGGGCTGGCCCGTCGCGAAGGCGGGCCCGGCGGCGATCCCCGCGGCGCCGGTGACCAGGGCGGCCGAGGCCATGGCGACGGCCGCTCGCTTCAGGAGGTTCATGAGCACGTCTCCTTTCGCGGAGTACCTCCCTCTATGTACGTAAACGAGGGGGGTGCCGTTCAGCGAGGTCGCGCCCGGTACGCACAGCAGGCGGTGATGCACGGAGGGTGTCCGTGCGCCACCGCCTGCCAGACAGGACTTGGGGGGGCCTGGAAAGAGGGCGGGTTACTTCGTGGGTTTTCTGCCGGTCACGCCCAGGTGGACCAACAGGGCCAGGTTCGGCTTGAGTTCGGCCTGCTTGACGCCCCAGCTCTGGAAGCCCTTCTGGTGCGAGGCGACCGCCGCGAGCATCGCGACCAGGGAACCGGCGACCGCGGCCGGGTTCACGTCCTTGTCGACCCTGCCCTTGGACTGCAACTCGGCGACCGAGCCCGCGAGGGAGTTGTTCACCGAGTTGAGGATCTTCATGCGGATCTTGTAGAAGCGCTTGTCGCCCTCGGCGGCACCGAGGTCGACCACGCGCAGGATCGCGTCGTTCTCGCGCCAGAACTCCAGGAATCCCTCCACGAGTTCCTGCGCGGTCTGCCAGCCGGCCTTGCCGACCCACGAGCGGCCCTCGAGCAGCGCGGTCAACTGCCCGCCCTCCGTGGCCATTTGCTCGGCGATCTCCAGGACGGCGCCCTCGACGTCCGGGAAGTACTGGTAGAAGGTCGCGGGCGAAGTCCCCGCCTTCCGGGCGACATCGATGACTTTGACGTCCCGGTAAGGGGAGGAGCTGAGCATCTCGCTGAGGCAGTCGAGCAGCTTCTGCCGGGTCGCCTGCCCACGCCGGCCGGCCACACGGCCGTCGACGGTACGCACTTGTCCTGTCATGTCGTCAGCTTACCGAGGGGTGATCGGAGCGCGATTCGGCCGACTGCAAATGGGGTGCAAGGGGGTGCCGAGACAGGTGTGCCTGGTCCTGCGGGGTGCGGGCGCCGACGTTAGTTTGGCGGTATGGCCGAAAACAGGGCATCCACATACGGAGAGGGCGTTCCCTGCTGGGTGGACGCGCAGCTTCCCGACGTCGAGGCGGGCAAGCGGTTCTACGGTGAGCTCTTCGGGTGGGACTTCGAGGAGGCGTACGGGGGGTCCGTGTGGGCCCGCAAGGAGGGGGAGCCGGTCGCGGCGCTGGCCCGCAAGGCGGACGGGCGGTTGCCCACCGTGTGGACCGTGTACTTCGCGACCCCCGACGTCGAAGCGCTGGCCGACCGGGTCTGGGCGGCCGGTGGACAGGTCGTCACCGCGCCCGTCCCGGTCGGCGACCTGGGTGTGACCGCGCTGGTCACCGACCCCGAGGGCGCCGTCTTCGGTCTCTGGGAGCCCGGTGGCCACCCCGGCTTCGGCAGGCGGCACGAGCCCGGCACCTTCGCCTGGGCGGAGCTGTACGCCCGCGACACCGAGGCCGCCAACGCCTTCTACGGCGAACTCTTCCACGACGCCCTGTTCGGACCGGGCGCGCGGCCCGACTTCGGCCGCGCGGCCGTCTCCGAGGTCTTCCCGGCCGAGATGCCGCCCCATTTCCTCGTCCACTTCGCGGTCGCGGACTGCGAGGCCGTCCTCGGGACGGTGAGCCGGCTCGGCGGCAGGATCCAGGCACCACCATTCGAGACGTCGTACGGAAAGGTGGCGGTCGTCACCGACAATCAAGGAGCGTCGTTCGCCGTACTGGAGCGGGCCTAGGGACTTTCACAACACCCCTCAGGGTCGCGACATGCGACGAAACGCACCGGTTTGTCGGGAGACACCCCCAATCGGGCCCTGGTTCGCAACCAGTGCCCGGGCCAGGAAGAATCGGGGTGCGTGCCGCCATGGCGGTGCGGTGGTGAGACGCTGCACTTCGGTCGCGTCCATATGTGGGTGGCGCGGCTTGTACGGGGAGGTGGCAGGCAAGTGGTGGATCAGCTGACGCAGCACGATCCGCGGCGGATCGGGCCGTTCGAGGTGCTGGGACGGCTGGGGGCCGGCGGCATGGGGCTGGTCTATCTCGCGCGCTCGGCGTCCGGCCGGCGGGTGGCGATCAAGACGGTACGGACCGAGCTCGCCGAGGACCAGCTCTTCCGCGTGCGCTTCACGCGCGAGGTGGAGGCGGCCCGGGCGGTCTCCGGCTTCTACACGGCTGCCGTCGTCGACGCCGACCCGCGCGCGGCCGTGCCGTGGCTGGCCACCGCGTACGTCCCCGCGCCCTCCCTCGAGGAGATAGTGAACGAGTGCGGGCCGCTCCCGGCCCAGGCCGTGCGCTGGCTCGCGGCGGGCGTCGCCGAGGCGCTGCAGTCCATCCATGGCGCCGGGCTGGTCCACCGCGACCTCAAGCCCTCCAACGTCCTCGTCGTCGAGGACGGCCCCCGGGTGATCGACTTCGGCATCGCCTCCGGCGTCTCGAACACCCGTCTGACCATGACGAACGTGGCCGTCGGTACCCCCGCCTACATGTCCCCCGAGCAGGCGAAGGACTCCCGCAGCGTCACCGGCGCCAGCGACGTCTTCTCGCTCGGCTCGATGCTGGTCTTCGCCGCCACCGGCCACCCGCCCTTCCACGGCGCCAACCCGGTCGAGACGGTCTTCATGCTGCTGCGGGAGGGCCCGGACCTGGAGGGCCTGCCGGCCGAGCTGCGCCCGCTGATCGAGTCCTGTATGCAGATGGAGGCCACGGCCCGCCCCAACCCGGCCGACCTCCAGGCCCAGCTCGCCCCGCACCTCTTCGGCTCCGGCTCCGACGACAGCGGTACCGCGTCGGCGTGGCTGCCCGAGCGGGCGGTGAGTCTGATCGAGGCCCGCCGCGGCGGCCGCCCGGCGGCCAGGCCCGGCCCGCAGGGCGGCGCCCGCAGCGGAGGCGGCCGCCCGGCCCTGCCGCCCCCGCCCTCCCACGACCCGGTGATCCCGACCTCGCCCCCCGTACCCGTCGGCGCCCCCGACACCGGCCCCGTCCGCCTGGCCGGCGCCCAGGTGCCCATCGGTCCCGGCCCCCGCGTCTCCGACGTCCGCGCCGCCGCCGTCAAGGCGCCCCCGCCGGAGTCCGCCCTGTCCGCCTCCTGGGTCAAGCCCCGCCCCGGCGTCAACGGCGCCGACCCCGCCGCGCCCGCCCCCCAGCCCGCCGCGCCGGAGGCCACCGGCTGGCGCCCCTGGCGCTTCCGCATGTCCAACGATGTGTGGGGCACCCCCTCGGTCTTCGGTGACCTCGTCTACGTCACCTCCTTCGAGGTGCACGCCCTCGACGTGGCCACCGGGCGGCGGCGCTTCAAGACGCGGGACGTGGCCTGGTCGATGGCGGTCGCCGACGGCCGTATCCACGCCTCCGACGGGCCGACGCTGTTCGCCCTGGACTGCCGTGAGGGCGCCGACCTGTGGCGGCTGAACACGGACGCCTGGGTGTACTCCCTGCACGCCGACCGGGGCACGGTCGTCACCGGCACCCGCGGCGGCGGCGTCCAGACCTGGGAGGCCGCCACCGGCCAGAAACTGTGGGAACTCGCCGGAGCCCAGACCGACTTCGAGTCGCCGGAGGCGGGCCCGGCCGTCCACGAGGGCACGGTGTACGTCTGGCAGGACGGCCGGCTGCGCGCCCTGAACGCCCGCACGGGCGACGAGCGCTGGTCCTACCCGATCGGTGACGCGGCCTCCTGCGGCGGCGTGCCGGTCCGGGTGACCCACGCGCCGGACGGCTACGCGTACGTCGCCGCCGGCTCCCGCGTCCTGGCCCTGGACGTCGCGAGCGGCCATGTGAAGTGGCACTTCGAGGCACCGGCGGTCTTCCTCTCCCCGCCCACCTTCGCGCCGGGCCCCGCCGTCACCGGCGGCGGCATCTACCTCGCCGACTACCTCGGCACGGTCTACGCCCTCGACGCCGCCGACGGCCGTGACCGCTGGCGCATCGCCACCGAGTCCCGGGCGTCCGTCGATCCGGTGCTGGTGGCCGCCGGGCACGTCCACGTCGGCAGCGGCAAGGGCCTGTACACCCTGGACGCGGTCACCGGGACACCCAAGTGGCGCTTCCAGGCGGGCGGGGACATCGTGGGCACGCCGGCGGTGGCGGAGGGCCGTATCCACTTCGGCTCCACCGACCACCTCCTCTACACCCTGAAGGCCGACGACGGCAGGCTGCGCTGGAAGCTGGCGACCGGCGGCGAGATCACCGGTTCACCGGTGGTCCGGGACGGCGTCGTGTACGCGTGCAGCAAGGACCGCTGCGTGTACGCCCTGGACGCGGAGAAGGGCACGGGCACGGCGCGTACGGCGTGACGTATCTGGGGACGGCCGTCGTACCGACTGCACGGAAGAGGTGGGGACGGCGGCCGTCCGGTGCAGACGCTACGCCGGGTGCGCGGTCGGCGCCACGCGGTGAACGGACGGTTGCCCCCGAGTGTGCCCTCGCGGACCTGGGCGGGACGGCCCGGTTCCAGGACACTGGGGCATCCGCCGTCTGGGAGGGGTGAGTCGGACCGTGCGCGCACACCAGCGGGTACCCGGCCGGGCAGGTGCACAGGACCGTGACCGGGAGGCGGTGGCAGGCTCGCCCGCCCTCCTGCCGGGCCGCCTCGGCGCCATGTCGGCGCCTCAGGCCCTCGCCCTGCAACGGGCCGCCGGCAACGCCGCGATGGCCCGTGCCCTGCGCGAGGAGGAGCACGAGGCGCATGACCCCTCCCACGAGCACCACCCCGTGCAGCGCTCGGCGGTGCACGAGGTGCTGGGGCAGGCGGGCCGGCCGCTGGACGAGAGCACGCGCGCGGACATGGAGGCCCGGCTCGGCGCCGACTTCTCCGACGTACGCGTCCACTCCGGTGCCGTCGCCCAGCGCTCGGCCGCCGAGATGGGCGCCCGGGCCTACACCTCGGGCAGCCACATCGTCCTCGGCGAGGGCGCCCTCGACCGGCACACCCTCGCCCATGAACTGACCCACGTCATCCAGCAGCGCCGGGGGCCGGTGGCCGGCACCGACCGCGGGGACGGGGTCAGCGTCTCCGACCCGTCCGACCGCTTCGAACGCGAGGCCGAGGCCAACGCAGGCAGGGCGCTGAGCCTGCCGGCGGGGCAGGCCGGGGCCGCGGCGGCCGACGCGGGCGGCCACGCGCACACACCGGCCGGCGGCGTCGTGGCGCAGCGGATGTACAGCGGCCGCTCGACCCGCGGCTCACGGCGCGCGGCGCCGGACGACCCCCGGATCCGGCTGGCCGAGGAGCAGATCGAGCAGATGCAGCTCCTGCCGGCCCTGTACGTCCCGGCGGAGACGTTCGGGACCGACGGCAGCGAGCCCCAGGTGCCGCGCTACGCGTACCTGACCCCGCAGCCGGGCGACATCGACATCATGCAGGTCCCGGGCCAGACCCTGCCGAACGTCAGCCACCACAATCCCGGCCCGCGCGACCACTGGCCCCTGGTCTACCAGTCGGGGCGCTTCGCCTACCGGGTGGAGCTCGTCAACGACCCGGGGGCCGAGCACAGCGACACCCTCATCGACACCCACCAGCGGGCGCGCTTCCGCGTCCTGCGCCGGACCACGAAGCAGCGCGACACCGCGCACTCGCAGGGCCGGACCTTCCGCTACCAGGAGCGCTGGTCACCCAACGAGCAGTACTGGGGCCGGCGCGACCGGACGACGATGGACCGGGCCGCTGCGCTGGCCGCGGCCCATGGGCTGCGGATGGAGGACTGTCTCATGGCCGACGAGGAGCGCTACTTCACGCGCCTGCCGAGCGACCCGGACCAGCCGTTCGCCTTCTACGCCGAGGCGGGCCGGCACGACCCGCACTTCCAGGGGAACGGCCGGAGGTTCCTCGGCGCGGGGACCTTCGACGCCGCTGCCGAGCACGCCGACCGGAACCCTCGCAGCTCCCCGTACGTCCTGAAGGAGGCCGCGAAGCTCTCGGCGCCACCGCAGGTGAACCGGCGCGACGGCAAGCGCAGTCCCGCCGCCGCGATGGGTGGCAGGCAGGCCCACGAGATGATGGGCGGCCAGGGGCACAAGGGTTCCGTCGGCGAGCACCTGGCCTCGCACGAGTGGTGCCATCTGATCGGGGACGGCGACGGCGGCCCCGACACCCCCGCCAACCTGGTGATCGGCACCAACGCGGTCAACACCGAGCAACTCGCCATGGAGACCGCGCTGCGCAGGTACGTCGGCCCGCTGGAGGGCCTCGGCTACTCGATCCGGCTGGACGCGAAGGCCCTGCTCACCGCCTCACCCGTGCACGACCCCCGCGTACCCGAGAGCCCCTCGCTGGTGGCGGACTACATCAGCTACGAGATCTCGCTCGTCCCGCGGGGCCGGCTGAACGCCTCCGGCCGCGAGCTGGTCCACCGGCAGATCATGGACGGTCGGCGCGGAGTCATCACGGAGCTGGAGTTCACCTTCCTGCGCAAGACGGTGGGCAACAAACTGGAGGCCGTCACCCAGCGGATCCGCCGGCAACAGGCCGACGCCCAGCCCCCGATGTACGCCCCGCCCGGCGCCACCTACGCGGCAGCGGGCCCGAGCAGCGGCGGACCCGGCTACTACGGCGGCTACTGAGGGCCCGCAGACGGGGCCCTAACGCACCCGGGGCGCGCCCCCCGACCGGCCGGCGAACAGTTCCGCCTGTCGGTCGGCGGGCAGGTTGCCCAGCGAGACCAGGTGTGCCGCCTGCGCGAAGCCCGCCGCCACGGCGCCCTCCCGGGCCGCCCACAACGCCCGTACGGTCCCCTGGACGCCCTCCGGCGGATACCCGGCGATCACCGCCGCGCACTCCGTCGCCGCCGCCGACGCACCCCCTGCCTCGGTGAGTTCGGAGACCAGGCCGATGTCGAAGGCCCGTCGCGCGGAGATCCGTTCCGCCGTGCCCATCAGCATCATCCGCGCGACCTCGCCGTACGGCATCCGCTGCGCCAGCAGCACGGACTCGTAGGCGCTGACCATGCCGTAGGTGGTGTGCGGGTCGAAGAAGGTGGCGGTGGGGTCGGCGACGACGAAGTCCGACTCGCCGAGGAGGTAGAAGGCGCCCCCGCAGGCCATGCCACGCACGGCGGCGACGACCGGCTTCCACAGGTCGTTCGACTTGGGGCCGACGCGCAGCAGCGGATCGTCGGACATGTAGGGCGAGTTGGGCTGCGGGACGACGGCGTCACGGTCCAGGCCCGTGCTGAACGCCCGGTCCCCGGCGCCCGTGAGGACGACCGCGCGGACGGCGTCGTCGAACCGCAACCGCCGCCAGATCTCGCGGAGTTCGTCCCGCATGGTGAGGTCGATGGCGTTGAGGCGGGCGGGCCGGTCCAGGGTGACGGTCGCGACGCCGGTGTCCTTGTCGACCGAGAGGTCCACGGCCGTCGTCACGGCCGCTCCAGAACCCACTGCGGCAGCCCATCGGCGGTGAAGACGACCCGCACCCTCGCGCCGATCCGGACGCGGTCCGTATCCACCGAGTCCAGCCGCGCGCCGGCCTCGGCGACCACGTTGCCGACCAGCCGGATGCGCGGGGCGTCGGCGAGTTCGACGACGACCACGTTGTACGGGGCCTGCTCGGCGTACTCGGGCAGCAGGGGCGGATGCGGCAGGACGTAGGACCAGACGCGGCCGTGGCCCTCCATCCGGCGCCACTCGGCGGCGAAGGACTGGCAGTGCGGGCAGCAGGGCCGGGGCGGGAAGCGGGGCTTGCCGCAGTCGGCGCAGGCCTGCACGCGCAGTTCGCCCTGGCGGGCGTAGCCCCAGAAAGGGGCGCCGTCGGTGTCCGTGACGGGGGTCAGCATCGGGTGCTCAACTCCTCAGCAGCAGGGCGGAGGTGGGGACCCCCTCGCCGGCGGTGACGAGGCAGGTGGCGGCGTCCGGGACCTGGGCGGTGCTTAAGCCGCGCAGTTGCCGTACGCCTTCGTTGATGAGGTTGAAGCCGTGCACGTAGGCCTCGCTGAGCCCGCCGCCGCTGGTGTTGAGCGGGAGCCGTCCGCCGATCTCCAGGGCGCCCTGCTCGGTGAACGCCCCGCCCTCGCCGCGACCGCAGAAGCCGTAGCCCTCCAGGGACAGCGGGATCAGCGCGGTGAACGCGTCGTAGATCTGGGCGACATCGACGTCCTGCGGCGTGAAGTCGGCGTGTTTCCACAGGTGTCGGGCGGCGGCCCAGGCGGGTCCGGTGAGCGGGTCGTCGTTCCAGTAGTTGACCATGCCGTGGTGCTGGGAGGGCAGGCCCTGGGCGGCGGAGTGCACGTACACCGGCGCCTGCCGGCAGTCCCGGGCCCGCTCGGCGCTGACGACCACGCACGCCAACGCACCATCGGTCTCCAGGCAGTTGTCGAAGAGGCAGAGGGGCTCGCTGATCCAGCGGGAGGTCATGTACATCTCGCGGGTCAGGGGCCGTTCGTACATCACGGCGGCGGGGTTCTGGTTGGCCCGGTTGCGGCAGGCGAGGGCGACGTTGAACAGATGGTCCCGGGTCGCGCCGTACTCGTGCATGTAACGGCGGGTGAGCATGGCGATCTCGTCGGCGGGCCTAAGCAGTCCGAAGGGGCGGGTCCACTGGGCCGGAGTGGGCAGCTGCACCGTGGTGTTGGTCCAGGGACGGGGGCCGCTGCCCCGCTTCCGGGACCGCCAGGCGACCCCCACCGTCGCCTGGCCGGAGGCGATGGCGGCGGCGAGATGCGCGACGGTGGCACACGAACCCCCGCCCCCGTAGCCCACCTTGCTGAAGAAGGTCAGGTCCCCGAAGCCGACCGCCTTCGCCAGCTCCACCTCGTCCGTCTCCTCCATGGTGTACGAGGCGAGCGCGTCGACCTCGCCGGGCGCGATCCCGGCGTCGTCGAGGGCGGCGAGGACGGCCCGGCAGGCGAGGGTTCTCTCATCGTCCTCCAGGTGCTTGGCGAACGGTGTCTGTCCTATGCCGACGATGGCGGTGGCGTCCTTGATCCCGGCCATGCTGGTGCACCTCCGCAGACTGTCCCCTCAGCTGACAGGCCGTCAGGTTACAGCTAATCTGACGGGTAGTCAGCTATCGGTAGGGGGCTGTTGTGCGCGGTGACGAGGAGTGGGGGACCATCCCGGGCCTGGTCCGCTCGGCGGCCGAGCGGTACGCGGACGCCGAGGCGGTGGTGGACGGCCGGGTCCGGGTGTCGTACGCGGAGTTGGGCGCGCGGGTGGACCGGGTGGCCGCGGCCTGCGTCGCGAACGGGGTCGCGGTCGGCGACCGGGTGGGGATCTGGGCGCCCAACTCCCTGGAGTGGATGGTCGCGGCGCTGGGCGCGGTGTCGGCGGGCGCGGTGCTGGTGCCGTTGAACACGCGGTTCAAGGGCGGCGAGGCGGCGGACGTGCTGCGGCGCAGCGGCGCGCGCCTGCTGTTCGTGACCGGCACCTTCCTGGGCACGTCCTACGTGGCCTCCCTGCGCCGCGCGGCGGGCGACGGGCCCGGCGACGGCCCCCTCCCCGGCCTCCCGGACCTGGAACAGGTCGTGGTCCTCTCCGACGACGCCCCGGCCGACTTCCGCACCTGGAAGGACTTCCTAGCGAGCGGGGAGGGTGTGGGGGAGCGGGAGGTGAGGTCGCGCGCCGCGCTGCTGTCCCCCTCCAGCCCCTCGGACATCATCTTCACGTCCGGGACGACGGGCCGCCCCAAGGGCGCGGTGATCACGCACGGACAGACATTGCGGGGCTACGAGATCTGGAGCGACCTGGCGGGATTGGAGCAGGGCGACCGCTACCTGATCGTGAACCCCTTCTTCCACACCTTCGGCTACAAGGCGGGCGTGATCGCCTGTCTGATGCGGGGCGCGACGATGATCCCGCAGCCGGTGTTCAGCGTGGACACGGTGCTGGCGAACATAGCGGCGGAACGCGTCTCGGTCCTCCCCGGCCCGCCCACCCTCCACCAGTCGCTCCTCGACCACCCGGCCCGCGACTCCCACGACCTCTCCGCCCTCCGGCTGGTCGTGACCGGCGCGGCGGTCGTCCCCCTGCGCCTCGTGGAACGCCTGCGCGGCGAACTCGGCGTCGGCACGGTCCTCACCGCCTACGGCCTGTCCGAGGCGAGCGGCATCGTCACGATGTGCCGCCGGGGCGACGATCCGACGGTGATCGCGTCGACGTCCGGGCGGGCGATACCCGGCACCGAGGTCCGGGTCGAGGCGCCGGTCGGACAGCCCGGCGAGGTCCTGGTCCGCGGGTTCAACGTCATGCGGGGCTACTACGAGGACGCGGCCGCGACCGCCGAGGTCCTGACGGAGGACGGCTGGCTGCGCACCGGCGACGTCGGCGTCCTCGACCCGGCCGGCAACCTCCGCATCACCGACCGCATCAAGGACATGTTCATCGTCGGTGGCTTCAACGCGTACCCGGCGGAGATAGAACAGCTGCTGGGCCTGCACCCCGACGTCGCCGACGTGGCGGTCATCGGCGTCCCGGACCCCCGCCTGGGCGAGGTCGGCAGGGCCTACGTGGTCCGCCGCCCGGGTTCCGTCCTCACCGCCGACGACCTGATCGCCTGGTCCCGCCGCGAGATGGCGAACTACAAGGTGCCGAGATCGGTGGAGTTCGTGGCGGAACTGCCGCGGAACGCGAGTGGGAAGGTGGTGAAGGGGGAGTTGCGCGGGGCTGGTATCACCGGATAGCGACACTTGGTATCTGCTGATACCATCCCTGCATGGCCAAGACGCAGATCAACATCCGGATGGACGACGAGACGGCGGAGATGGCCCGGCAGGCCGCGGCCACGCGGCGGATACCCGTCAACGAATACGTCGAGCAGCTCATCAGGGACGACAACGAGCACCTGCGCGTCGTGTTCATGGCTGCCGCGCAGGAAGTGCTCGACGAGTACGGCGATCTCATCGACGAGATCGAGGGGGAAACCGAGGCGTGAATCTCAAGGTTGACCTCGCCTGGATCCTTGAGGTTGCGCAGCGGGCGGGTCAGGAGGATCCCGCCATCGACGACTACGGCGTTCCCGTGGCCGCAGTCGAGCGGCATCGGGCGGTGCTGGTCGGTCAGGAGATCTACCAGGGGGCGTTTGCGAAGGCGGCGGCGCTGGCGCATTCGCTGGGGCGTATGCGCTGGCTGGAGCGGTCGAACCTGCGGGTGGCCGTTGCCGTCGCTCACGCGTATCTGATCGCCGCCGGGGTCCCGGCCAAGCTCGATCAGCAGCGGGTTTCCGCGCTGGCGCGGGAGCTCAAGCGGCCGGAGAGCACGGTGCGCAGTGTGGCGGTAGTCCTCAAGGAGTGGACGGTGTGAACGCCTCGGCCGCGGCAGCTCCCCTCCGGGCTGCCGCGGCCGTTCCCCGTCGGGGTGGTGGTCGTCAGGCCTTCTCGTCCGTGACGTGGATGTTGTCCGGCGTCACCGTGCCGCCGTCCTTGGCGGTGGCCGCCAGCGGCTCGTCCGTGACGTGGATGTTGTCCGGAGTCACCGAGGCGTCGGCCGGCTCGTCGGTGACGTGGATGTTGTCCGCGGTGTTCTGGTCGCTCATCTGGTGCTCCCCTGAAGGCTCGTGCGGTGGATGGACAGGATCCGCCCGGCAACTCCCCCGAGGGTCGCCGGACGGATCCTGAGGCCGGTTCACCCTAAGGGGTCTTGCACTATGCCCGCCCGGGTCGCGTGGTCTGGCACCGCACCTCGCCGCGTTGCCGAAACGCCCAGGTAGCTCCGCTACCAGGGTGCTCCGGCGCCTTGCGATGCACGGCACCAGACCACGCGACCTGATCGGACGCTCATAGTGCAATGACCCCTTAGAGGTCCGGCTTCCTGCCGTTCCGTCTGCCCCCCGACGCGACGGCCCGGCAGAAGTGAGACTGCCGGACCGCGATAAACGAACGATGAACGCCCCTCAGGCGACCGCCGCCGGCGTCAGCAGACCCCTCACCTCGTCCGCCTCCGGCGCCCCCAGCGCCTCGAAGATCTCGAGGGCCTCCCGCCAGCACACCTGGGCCCGGTCCAGTTGCCCGATGCCGTTGAGGGCGCGCCCGAGCACCGTGAGGACGTTGCCGCGCCGCCACTCGCCGCCGATCCCCCGCAGCAGCGTCAGCGCCGTCTCCGCGTCGGCCGCCGCCTGCGCGGGACGACGGGCCGTGAGGTCCAGCTCGGCGAGCCGGAAGAGGGTCATGCCCTCCCACAGCCGCTGCCTGCTCTCCCGGAACACCTCCAGCGCCTGCTGCAGGCACCGCGTCGCCTCCGCCAGCTTCCCGCTCCGGGTGAGCGCGAGACCGAGCGCGTACCGCCCGTTGGCGCCCTTCAGGGCGTGGCCCATGTCGTCGTACATCGCCGTGCCCTGCCGGGCCAGCGCCACCGCGTCCTCGGTGCGGTCGGTGGCCAGATAGGTGCGCGAGAGGTTGCACAGCGCGCTCGCCTCACCCGAACGGTCGGCCACGGCACGGAAGTTCTCCATGGCCCGGGTGAAGTACCGCTCGCTGTCCTCGTACCGGCTCTGGTACATCGCGATCGCGCCGAGGATGTTGTACGACCAGCAGCCGCCCAGCGGATCACCGTCCCCGCCGGTCAGCTCCCGGGCCTGCCCGGCCTCCTCGTCGGCCAGGTCGAAGCGGCCGGTGATGCTGTGCGCGTAGGCCAGCGTGATCAGCGCCCGCGCCTCCGCGCGCCGGTCACCGGCCTCCCGCGCCGCCTCCCGCAGCGCCGAGGCGACGGCCTCGTACTCCCTGGAGTTGGTCCCCGACTCCGCCAGGTCGACGGCCGCCCAGAGCACGTCGACGGCGTGCCCGAGCATCCCGGGGTGCGCGGACTGCCGTACGCAGGCCAGCAGCGAGACCGCCTCCGCGTAGAGCCAGTCCTGCGCGGCGTGCCGGTCGGAGAAGGTCAGCCCCGGGTACTCCGGCGTCGCGAGGTGGTCGACCAGCCGGTCCCCGGGCCGTTCGATGAGGTAGACCCCGCCGACCGTGGCCAGGTAGAAGTCCAGCAGCCGCGACAGCGCCGCGCCCCGCTCGCTCGGCGGCCACTCGTCCCGCTCGGCGCACGCACGCGCGTAGAGCCGTACGAGATCGTGGTACCGGTAGCGGCCCGGCGCCGCCGACTCGAGGAGCGAGGTGTCGACCAGGGACTCCAGCAGGTCCTCGGTGTCGTCCACCGGGAGGTCGAGGACCGCCGCCGCGGCGGCCAGCGAGATGTCCGGACCGTCCGCGAGCCCCAGCAGCCGGAACGCCCGCTGCTGGGCCGGCTCCAGCTGGCCGTAGCCCAGCTCGAAGGTGGCCTTGACCGCGAGATCTCCGGCCTGCAGCTCGTCCAACCGCCGCCGCTCGTCGGCGAGTTTGGCGGCGAGGACCGAGACGGTCCAGGTGCGGCGGGCCGCGAGCCGGGAGGCCGCGATCCGGATCGCCAGCGGCAGGAAACCGCACGCGGCCACCACGTCCAGGGCCGCCTCGCGCTCCGAGGCCACCCGCTCCTCCCCGACGATCCTGGTGAAGAGTTGCAGGGCCTCCTCCGGGGACATCACGTCCAGATCGACGAGGTGCGCCCCGGCGAGATCGACCATCCGCACCCGGGAGGTGACCAGGGCCGCGCAGCCCTCGGTCCCCGGCAGCAGCGGGCGTACCTGCGCCGCGTCCCGGGCGTTGTCCAGCAGGACCAGCACCCGGCGCCCGTCCAGCACCGACCGGTACAGCCCCGCGCGCTCCTCCAGGGAATCCGGGATCGCCGAGTCGGGCGTGCCGAGCGCCCGCAGGAACGAGCCGAGCACCGTCTCCGGCTCCGCCGCCCGCGCTCCGGCGCCCTGCAGGTCGACGTAGAGCTGCCCGTCGGGGAAGGCCGCCCGCGCCTGGTGGGCCACGTGCACCGCGAGGGTCGTCTTGCCGACACCGCCGATGCCGGCCAGCGCGGACACCGCCATCACGCGGCCCTCCGCCGAGGCCAGCACCTCGCCCAGCTCCTTCACGAAGGCCGCCCTGCCGGTGAAGTCCGGGACGGTGGCGGGGAGTTGGGCGGGCCGCACCGGAGCGGCGGCCGGCTCGGCCCGCGGCGCGGAGGGCTCCGCCAGCCCCGGGTCGGCCTGCAAGATCCGCTGCTGGAGCTCGCGCAGCCCCGGACGCGGGTCGACGCCCAGCTCCTCCGCCAGCAGCCGGCGCGTGTCGGCGTACACCGCGAGCGCCTCCGCCTGCCGCCCGGAGCGGTACAGGGCGAGCATCAGCAACTCCCGCAACCGCTCCCGCAGCGGATGCGCGGCCGTCAGCGCCGTCAGCTCCGACACGGCCTCCGCGTGGCAGCCCTGCTCCAGGTCCATGTCGAGGCGCGACTCGACGAGTTGCAGCCGCCATTCCTCCAGGCGTACCCGCTGGGCCTCCGCGTACGGGCCGGGAACGCCCGCCAGGGTCTCCCCGTCCCACAGGGCGAGGGCCCGCCCCAGCACCTCCCGCGCCTGGCACAGGTCCCCGGCGCCCCGCGCCTTCTCCGCCTCGGCCGCCAGCTCCTGCGCCACCGCCAGGTCCAGCGCGCCCTCGCCGAGCCCGCGCACCGCGTAGCCGCCCGACTCGCTCACCAGCACCCCGGGATCCAGCACCTTGCGCAGCCGGGAGGCGTACGTCCGTACCGCCGCCAGCGCCTGGGAGGGCGGCTCCTCGCCCCACAGGGCGTCGATCAGCTCGGCCGCGGTCGCCGTACGGCCCTCGCGCAGCAGCAGGGCGGCCAGCAGGGCGCGCTGCTGCGGGGAGCCGGTGTTCAGGGCCTCGTCACCGCGCCGGGCACGCACCGGACCGAGCACCCCGAAGCGCAGTGCCGTCGGCTCGGGCGAGCCGGGGCGCCTCTGCTCCGGCACCCGCGGTGCGTCGTCCATCGCCGTCCCCCTAGACCCAGTGAGCAACTACGTCAGTCTGCCTTGTCCACGGCGGATGCGTCAGCCGGGGAGAGCTCCGTCACAGCCAGGCGCACGGGATATCACCAAGCCCTTACTCCTCCTCCCCATCCGGAACCCCGGACCGGGGAGCTGACGGACCGTCAGATCGGCGCTACCGTGAGCGGCATGGACTCCCGACTGACGCTCCCTCAGATCATTTCCGTGGACGACCACACCGTCGAGCCGCCGAACGTCTGGCAGGACCGGCTCCCGAAGAAGTACCTGGACGTCGGCCCACGGATCGTCCGCGCCCCGCTGAAGGAGATCAGCTTCCTCGGCGGCCGCTTCAAGCCCGTCATGGGCGCCCCCGGCGACGACGGCCCGATCGGCGACTGGTGGTTGTACGAGGACCTCCAGCGCCCCCTGACCCGCCTGGACACGGCCGTCGGCTACAGCAGGGACGAGATCAAGCTGGAGGTCATCACCTACGAGCAGATGCGCCCGGGTTCCTACGACGTGCCCGAGCGGCTGGCCGACATGGACGTCAACCACGTCCAGTCCGCCGTCTGCTTCCCGACCTTCCCGCGCTTCTGCGGCCAGACCTTCACCGAGGCCGCGGACCACGAACTCGGCCTGCTGTGCGTGCAGGCCTACAACGACTGGATGGTGGAGGAGTGGTGCGGCCCGAAGGCCCGGGGCCGCCTGATCCCGCTCACCCTCATCCCCCTGTGGGACGCCGAGCTCGCCGCCGCCGAGGTCCGCCGCAACGCCGCCCGCGGGGTCCGCGCGGTCGCCTTCTCCGAGATACCCCCGCACCTCGGGCTGCCCTCCGTCCACTCCGACGACTGGGACCCCTTCCTCGCCGCCTGCGACGAGACAGGCACGGTCGTCGCCATGCACATCGGCTCCAGCAGCCGTATGCCCTCCACCTCCAAGGACGCCCCGCCCGCGGTCGGTTCGACGATCACCTTCGCCAACTGCTGCTTCTCGATGGTCGACTGGCTGATGAGCGGCAAGTTCGAGCGCTTCCCGAACCTGAAGGTGATGTACGCGGAGGGCCAGATCGGCTGGATCCCGTACATCCTCGAACGCGCCGACGTCGTCTGGGAGGAGAACCGCGGCTGGGGCGGCGTCGCCGACAAGGTGCACCGGCCGCCGTCCGAACTCTTCGCCGAGCACGTCTACGGCTGCTTCTTCGACGACGCCTTCGGCCTGCGCAACCTCGACTCCATCGGCCTCGGCAACGTCCTGTACGAGACCGACTACCCGCACTCCGACTCCACCTGGCCCAAGTCCCGCGAGGTCGGCGAGGCGCAGATGGGCCACCTGGACCCGGAGGTCGTGGAGCGGATCGTGCGCGGCAACGCCATCGACCTGCTCGGCCTCACCCCCGAGGGACTCTGGCGGCCATGAGCGCCCTCGCGTACGGGATGCAGCTGCCGGTCCAGTCCCAGAGCACGATCTACGCCGAGCCCTGGGAGGCCACGGCCGGCCCCGCCGACCTGATCGCCGTCGCCCGGGCGGCCGACCGGGCCGGCTTCGCCTACCTCGCGAGCTGCGACCACGTGGCCATCCCCCGCCGCCTGGCCCCCGCGATGAGCACGGTCTGGTACGACCCGGTCGCCACCCTCTCCTACCTGGCGGGCGTCACCGAACGCGTCCGCCTGCTCAGCCACGTGGCGATCGTGGCCCTGCGCCACCCCCTCCTCACCGCCAAGCAGTACGCCACCCTCGACCACCTCAGCGGGGGGCGCCTGATCCTCGGGGTCGGGGCCGGGCACGTACCGGAGGAGTTCGCGGCGCTGGGCGCCGACTTCGAGCACCGCGGGGCCGTGCTCGACGAGACGATCGACGCCCTGCGCGCGGCCCTCGGCCCCGAGGAGTTCCCCGAACACCACGGCAAGCTGTACGACTTCGCGGAACTGGGCCAGCGACCCAGACCGGCGCAGGACCGCGTCCCCGTGTGGGTCGGCGGCTCGTCCCCCGCCGCCGTCCGCCGGGCCGCCCTCAAGGGCGACGGCTGGCTCCCGCAGGGCGACCCGCGCGACCGCCTCCCCGCCCAGATCACCCGCCTGCGCCGACTGCGCGAAGAGGCCGGAATCGAGGACGAGTTGACCGTCGGCGCGATCACCGAGCCCCTGTACGTCGGCGAGCCCGCCTGGGACGTCGGCCGCCGTACCCTCACCGGCCCCCCGGACGCGCTCGCCGAGTCCCTGCGCGCCTACCGGGCGATGGGCGTGCACCAGATCCAGGTGCGGTTCCGCTGCCGGAGCCGTACCGAACTCACCGACCAGATCACGGCCTTCGGCGCCGAAGTCGCCCCACACCTCTAGGGAGTTACGGCATGGGCAAACTGGACGGACGGGTCGTCGTCGTGACCGGCGCGGCACGCGGGCAGGGGGAGCAGGAGGCCCGCCTGTTCCGGGCGGAGGGCGCGGAGGTGGTCGTCGCCGACGTCCTCGACGAACAGGGCGAGGCGCTGGCACGGGAGATCGGCGCACGGTACGTCCACCTCGACGTGGGCGAGGAGGCGGACTGGCAGGCGGCGGCCCGCACCGCCAAGGAGGCGTACGGCCGCATCGACGGCCTGGTCAACAACGCCGGCATCCTGCGCTTCAACTCCCTGGTGGACACGCCCCTGGACGAGTTCATGCAGGTCGTACGGGTCAACCAGGTCGGCTGCTTCCTGGGCGTCAAGACCGTCGCGCCGCTCATGGAGGACGGCGGCACGATCGTCAACACCGCCTCCTACACGGCCGTCACCGGCATGGCGGCGGTCGGCACGTACGCCGCCACCAAGCACGCCGTCCTCGGCCTCACCCGGGTCGCCGCGCTCGAGCTCGCCGACCGGCGCATCCGCGTCAACGCGATGTGCCCCGGCGCGATCGACACCCCGATGTCGAACCCGGCCCAACTGGATCCGGAGGCGGACGCGGCGGAGACGACCCGGGCCCTGGACGAGCTGTATCGCAAGCTCGTACCGCTGGGCCGGATCGGCAGGCCGGAGGAGGTGGCGCGGCTGGCCCTGTTCCTGACGTCGGACGACTCCTCGTACATCACGGGTCAGCCCTTCGTCATCGACGGCGGCTGGCTGGCGGGGGTCAGCATCATCTGACGTACCGTCAACTATTGACCTTTCTGACGGTACGTCAGAAAGTCGTAGGACTCAGCAGACTCACCTGCCTTGGGATGGTGAACCGCCGTGGAATTCGGCCTCTTTGTACAGGGATACGTGGGCAAGCGCGCCGAGACCGACCCGCTTGCCGAGCACAAGGCGCTGATGGAGGAGACCGAGTACGTCATCCAGGCGGACAAATCGGGCTTCAAGTACGCGTGGGCGTCCGAGCACCACTTCCTGGAGGAGTACTCCCATCTCTCCGCGAACGACGTGTTCCTCGGCTACCTCGCCCACGCGACGGAACGCATCCACCTCGGCTCCGGCATCTTCAACCCGCTGGCCCAGGTCAACCACCCGGTGAAGGTGGCCGAGAAGGTCGCCATGCTCGACCACCTCACCGAGAACCGCTTCGAGTTCGGCAGCGGGCGGGGCGCCGGCTCGCACGAGATCCTCGGGTTCATCCCCGGGGTGACCGACATGAACTACACCAAGGAGATCTGGGAAGAGACCATCGCCGAGTTCCCCAAGATGTGGCTCCAGGACGAGTACGCGGGCTTCCAGGGCAAGTTCTGGCAGCTCCCGCCGCGCAAGGTCCTGCCGAAGCCGTACGGCAAGTCGCACCCGGCGATGTGGTACGCGGCCGGTTCACCGCCGTCGTACGCGATGGCCGCGAAGAAGGGGCTCGGGGTCCTCGGGTTCAGCATCCAGAAGGTCTCCGACATGGAGTGGGTGCTCGAGCAGTACAAGACGGCGATCGTGAACGCCGAGCCGATCGGGGACTTCGTCAACGACAACGTGATGGTCACGACGACCGCGATCTGCGCACCGACGCACGCGGAGGCGATCGACATCGCGGTGCACGGCGGGCTGCACTACCTGCCCTCACTGGTGTTCCGGTACCACGACACGTTCCCGCGCCCCGAGGGGTTCCCGGTGTGGCCGGAGACGCTGCCGGAGTACACGCCGGAGTTCGTGGAGGTGCTCATCGAGGAGGAGCTGCTGATCTGCGGGGACCCCGACGAGGTGCTCACGCAGTGCAAGCGGTGGGAGCAGGCGGGGGCGGACCAGTTGAGCTTCGGGTTGCCGGTGGGGGTGCCGAAGGAGGAGACGTTGCAGACGATTCGGTTGATCGGGGAGCACGTGATTCCGAAGATCGACACGGATCCTGTGCATCGGACGTCGCGGTTCCGGGGGGCTGTCTGAGGTTGTACGGCGGCTGCGGGTTTGTGGGGGCTGGTCGCGCCCACGCGGCGGAGCCGCAAATCGATACAGCCCCGCGCCCCTAGGTAGGAAATCGCCCCGGCGCCAAGGAGGTCACGCATGCTCGATCACGTCATCAAGGGCGCCACGGTTGTGGACGGAACCGGCGCGCCCGCTTACACCGCCGACGTCGGTATACGGGACGGGCGTATAGCAGTCATCGGCCGTATCGATCAGGAGTCCCGGACCCGCGAGGACGCCTCCGGGCTCGTCCTCGCGCCCGGCTTCGTCGATCCGCATACCCACTACGACGCCCAGCTGTTCTGGGATCCGTATGCGACGCCATCCCTCAACCACGGAGTCACGACCGTCGCCGCCGGGAACTGTGGGTTCACGCTGGCGCCGCTCAACCCGAACCGTCCCGCCGATGCCGACTACACACGGCGGATGATGTCCAAGGTCGAGGGGATGTCGTTGGTGGCGTTGGAGGAGGGGGCGCCCTGGAGCTGGAGCTCCTTCGGCGACTACCTGGACGCCCTCGAAGGGCGCATCGCCGTCAACGCGGGCTTCATGGTGGGGCATTGCGCGCTGCGGCGGTACGTGATGGGGCCGGACGCGGTCGGGGGGCAGCCCAGTGAGGAGCAACTCGGCGAGATCGTAAGGCTGTTGCACGAGGCGATGGACGCCGGGGCCTGGGGGTTCTCCACCACGCAGTCCTCGACGCACTCCGACGGGGACGGGCAGCCCGTCGCCTCCCGGCATGCGCGGCCGGCGGAGCTGCTGGCGCTGTCGCGTGCCGTGGGGGAGCACGAGGGGACGCAGATCGAGGCGATCGTCGCCGGATGCCTGGACCAGTTCAGCGACGCCGAGATCGAGCTGTTCGCGGAGATGAGCGCGGCGGCCGGGCGCCCGCTGAACTGGAACGTGCTGACCATCGACGCGTCCGTCCCCGAGCGGGTGCCCCGGCAGTTGCAGGCCAGCGAGCAGGCGCGGAAGGCGGGTGGCCGGGTCGTCGCGCTCACCATGCCGATCCTCACGCCCATGAACATGTCGCTGGGCACCTTCTGCGCGCTGAACCTGATCCCGGGGTGGGGCCCGATCCTGGGACTTCCCGTCCCGGAGCGCATCGCGCGGCTGAAGGACCCGGCCGTCCGCGCCGAGATGCTGCGCCGCGCCGAGTCCAAGGAGGCGGGCGTCTTCCGGCGGCTCGCGGACTTCGGGCGGTACGTCATCGGGGACACCTACAGCGAGGCGAACCGCGGGCTGACCGGCCGGGTGGTGCGGGACATCGCGGCGGAGCGGGGGCAGGACCCGTTCCAGTGCCTGGTGGAGATCTGCGCGGCGGACGAGCTGCGTACGGTCCTGTGGCCCATGCCGACCGACAACGACCCGGCGTCCTGGGCGCTGCGCGCCGAGACCTGGCAGCACGAGGACGTGCTGCTGGGCGGTTCCGACGCGGGAGCGCACCTGGACCGCATGTGCGGGGCGCCGTACACGACCCGCTTCCTCGGCGACTGCCTGCGCGGCCGGAGGCTGGTGGGTCTGGAGCAGGCGGTGAAGATGCTGACGGACGACCCGGCGCGGCTCTTCGGACTGCGGGAGCGGGGGCGGGTGGCGGAGGGCTTCCATGCGGACCTCGTGCTCTTCGACCCGGAACGGATCGACGCGGCCTCGGCCACCCTGGTGCACGACCTGCCGGGTGACAGTCCGCGGCTGGACGCCAAGGCGCTCGGGATACGGGCCGTGTGGGTCAACGGCGTCGAGGCGATCCGGGACGACGTGGTGAGCGGCGCGGTCCCGGGGAAGGTGCTCCGGTCGGGCCGGGACACGAGGACGGTGAGCACTCGTTGAACGGCGAGGAACAGGGGCTGTTCATCGGGGGGCGCCGGGTCGAGCCGGACGGTGGGCACTACGCCGTCGTCGACCCGGCGACGGAGGAGAACATCGGGTGGGCTCCGGAGGCCTCGCGGGATCAGGTGCACGCGGCCTGCGCCGCGGCCCGCGAGGCCTTCGGACCGTGGTCGAGGACCTCGCCGGAGGAACGGGCGGCGATCCTCGGACGCGCCGCGGAGATCATCGGCAGCCGCTTCGTGCCGTACACGGAGCTGGCCCAGGCGGAGACCGGGGCGACGACGGGGACGGCGCGGGCGATGCAGGTCGGGGTCGGCATGGCCCGGTTCCGGCGGTACGCGCGCGTGGAGCCGGCCGAGTGGGCGATCCCGCCGCAGATCAACGAGGCCGGGCCGATGGGGAAGGCGGGGGTGTTCGGGGCGCTGGCCGTGCGGCAGCCGGTCGGAGTGGTCACCTGCATCACGTCGTACAACAACCCGTGGGCCAACCCGGCCGGGAAGGTCGCGCCCGCCCTGGCGATGGGCAACACCGTGGTGGTGAAGCCCGCCCCGCAGGACCCCCTGTCGGTCTACCGGATGGCGGATGCGCTGGAGGCGGCGGGCGCGCCGGCGGGCGTGGTGAACGTCGTCTCGGGCCGGTCGGCGTCCGTCGGCGAGGCCGCCGTGGATTCTCCCGACGTGGACATGGTGAGCTTCACCGGGTCCACGGCCGTCGGTCAGCGCATCGCCGAGGTGTGCGGACGGGACATGAAACGTCAGCTGATGGAGCTGGGCGGCAAGGGCGCGGCGCTCGTCTTCGACGACGCGGACATCGGCTCGGCGGTGGCCGGGATCGGCACGACGTTCTCCTTCTACAGCGGCCAGATCTGCACGGCACCGACGCGGGTGCTGGCGCAGCGGGGGGCGTACGACCGCTTGGTGGACCAACTGGCGGCCTACGCGGGCCGGTTGACGGTGGGCGATCCGAGGTCGCCGGAGACGGTGGTCGGCCCGGTGATCTCGGCGGCCCACCGGGACCGGGTGGAGTCGTACGTCGAACTGGGCCGCAAGGAAGGTGCCGTGGTGGTGGTTGGCGGCGAACGCCCGCCCCTGGAGCGGGGTTTCTACGTCCCCCCGACCCTCCTCGCCGACTGCACGAACGACATGCGGGTGGCCCGCGAGGAGATCTTCGGCCCGGTGGTCGTCGTCATCCCCTTCGGCGAGGAGGACGAGGGCATCGCCCTGGCCAACGACAGCGACTACGGACTGATCGACTACGTCTGGTCGGGAGACGTGGCGAGAGCGTTCCGGGTGGCCCGGCGGCTACGGGCGGGGGGCGTGGGCGTCAACACGGTCGGCCGCAACATGGAGGCCCCGTTCGGCGGCTTCAAGAAGAGCGGCGTGGGCCGGGACGTCGGCTCGTACGCCCTGCACGCGTACGGGGAGGTGCAGTCGGTGGTGTGGCCGGGGTGAGCCTAGATCGGCTCAGGTGTCGTAAATCGTGGACCGATGGCCGACGTGAACGACCCACACCACCAGTTCTCCGTTGTCGATCGTGTAGATGACGCGGTAGTCGCCGACTCGTAGGCGACGACGTTCGGGTTGTGACACCAGTGCCGTTGTGTTGAAACCGAGGGGGTCGCTCTCCAGTTCCGTCAGCTTGGCGAGGATGCGGAGCGCCACGTCGCGCGGGATTTTGCGCAGCTCGGCCTGGGCTTCGGGTCGGAAGACGGTGCGGTACTCACTCACGTGCGCTCAGTCCCCCCGGGCCAATGTCTCCCGCATGACGTCCTCGATCGGGATGCCCGGCGAGGCGTTCGCCATTCGCTCATCAATGATGCGATTGATCTCGTGCTCTTCCCACTGCTGGTACTTCCGCAGGACGTCGATCGACACGACGGCGGCCACCTCTTTGCCCCGGCGCGTGATGATGGTCGGCTGGTCGTCCCGATCGGCACGCTCGACGACCTCTGCCAGGTGCGCGCGGACGTCGCGAATGGACTCTATGGGCATCTGTGTCATGCGCCCCAGTGTACCGAGTGTGCCATGTGTACACAAAACGCCCGGGGGTGATCTCAGCGCTTCACCGGCGCGCCACTCGGCTCCAGCGCTCCAGCACCTCCCCATCGCTCTCGTCCGGGTAGCCGACCGTTGCCACGATCCCGGCTTCGGCGCGCAGTCGCGCTGAGCGCTCCAGTTCTTCGACGAGAGACCGCCGGCGGATGATGCGAGCTGCGTCGGCTGGGGTGTCCTTCTTCGATTCCACGTAGGTGGCCCTCCTGGGCGATTCGGTCATCCCCGGTCCAAATCAACCCGCACCGTCAGCAACCCCGCCCCGATCGCCCGTACCGCCACGCTGTTCAGGGAGCGGAGGGCGCGCAGGCGGGCGATGGGGTCGTCGTCGGGGAGGAGGTGGGCCGTGCCCGTGTGCCAGCGGCCCCGGATGCGGACCCGGACCCTCGGATCGGCCTTGATGTTGCGGATGTACTGAGCGCGCTCCCCGAACTCCGACACCAGCCAGAAGGAGTCCCCGACCCGTCGGCCGCCGACCGGCGTGCGGCGGGGGAGGCCGGAGGTGCGACCCGTCGTCTCCAGGACCGTCTGGAGCGGCAGGCGCCGCATGATCGGGTTCAGGCGACGCTGGAAGGCGGTGGCGGACCGGTACTTGCTCTCGTGGTCGCGGGGCATGTTCGCGGATCTCCGTCTCGTCGGGCTGCCGATGCTCTTCAATATCTCTCACTCGCACTCGAACGGGCGTCGGAACCCCGCACGGTTCCGCGACGAGAGACGGTGGCCCATGCGCGTCGTGACCTGGAACCTGTGGTGGCGCTTCGGGCCCTGGGCCGAGCGGCAGAAGGCGGTCCTCGCCGTCCTGCGCGACCTGCGCCCCGATGTCGTGGGCCTGCAGGAGGTGTGGGCCCTGGGCGACGACAACCTCGCCGGGTGGCTCGCCGACGAGCTCGGCATGCACTGGACCTGGGCCCCCTCGCCCGCCTCCGACCGCTGGCAGCGGCGCATCGGCGAACCGGGCGTCGAGATCGGCAACGCCGTGCTGAGCCGCTGGCCGATCGCCGACCGCGACGAGCTGCGGCTGCCGGCGCCCGAGGAACTGGACGACGGACGGCTCGCCCTGGCCACCCGTCTGGCGGCACCGTCGTACGAGATCCTGTTCGTCACCGTCCACCTCAGCTCGGCTCCCGACGCATCGGCCGTACGCTGCCAACAGGTCACCGCCCTCGCCGAGTTCGTCGCCGCCCACCGCGAGGGCACCGACTTCCCGCCCGTCGTCACCGGCGACTTCAACGCCCGGCCCGACTCCGACGAACTCCGCCTCTTCGGCGGCACCCGCACCACCCCGCCCGTCCCCGGCCAGATCTTCCTGGACGCCTGGGCCTACGCGGACCCCACGGCCCCCTCCGCGACCTGGGCCCCGGCGAACCCGTACGTACGCGGCACCCCGCCGGCCCGTATCGACTACGTTTACGTGGGCCCCCCGGGCCCGAGCGGCCTCGGCCACGTCAGGGGCGTGCGGCGAGCGGGCGACGGCCCCGTGGACGGGGTGTGGCCCTCCGACCACGCGGCGGTGGTGGCGGACCTGGCAGGTTCAGCGACCGGCGGATGACTTCACCAGGTCGACCAACGCCCCGAAGGCGACGGGGCTGACGGTGAGGACGGTGCGGGGCGGGTCGTTGTCGGCGATGTGGATGGCGGTGGGGGTGGGGGATATGTGGACGCAGGCCTCTCCCTCTTGGCAGTAGGACGACTTCCGCCAGGCGCGGGTGGACATCTGGGCTCCTTCACATGTTCTGGACGATCGAGAGGATCAGATCGCGACCCGGGGCAGTCACGCCAAGTACCGCAAGGACGACCGTGCCGTCATCGTGCCCCTGCACCGCTCTCTTGCGCCCGGCACCCTCCGCTCCATCCTCCGCCAGGCCGACTGGACCGTGGACGACCTCACCGAGCACCTCAAATAGTCCGGAGACGGTGACAGCCTCCGCCGTCCAAGGAGACTTCGCCCGGCACCACTCGCGCCCCGAAGGGGTGAGACCCAAGGGCGCGGCCTCATTGTCCGAGGAAAATCGGATTCGTGAACGCCGCCAGCACCCCCGGCACCGGCCCCGCCGCCGTCTCGTGCCGTAGTTCCGCCCGGACGTAGGCCGCGTACGCCGGCGTCGTGCGCCACTCCACCGCGCCCGCGCCCGCCACGGGCAACGGGTCGCTCGTGTGCAGGACGCCCTGGTCGGTGACCAGGCGGATCGTGCAGCGCGGGGCGCCCGTGGCCTCGACGCGGATCGTGACCGGGGTGTCGGCGGCCACCTCCAGCCGCTCCCCGATCCCGGCCTGTTCGCCCCGCGCGCCCGACGCCGTGAAGGTGAGCGACACGTTCTTCGACTCGGCGACGTACGCCTGCCCCGCGCGGATGCCCGCCAGGATCGCCTCGCGGCTCAGGTCGTCGGCGAGGACCACCGTCTGGGGCATGCCCACGGTGTCCGGGGCGCGGTGCGCGTCGCTGTTGCCCATCGCCGGGATCCAGGCGCGCACCGAACCCCGGACGGACGCGACCAGCATGTTGTCCCACTCCGCGAGCGTCACCTCGTCGTCGGGCGTGTACGGGCCGTTCCACACCTCCACCGCGTCCGCCTCGCCGAAGCCGAACTTCCAGCCGCAGCCGATGCAGGTGGCGTGCGGGTGGGCCGGTACGACCAGGCCGCCGGCCCGCCGGATCTCGCGGGCGAAACGGCCGAAGCGGTTGTCGCGTGCCCGGTAGCGCCAGTCGACGAAGGTCCCCGGGTCCGTCCCCAGCGCCACGACGTGGCCGTTGCGGGTCGTGACCTCCTCGCCGAGCAGGATCAGCAGGTCGTCGCCCGCCTCGGTGGCCCAGTGGGGGTGGGAGGCGTGGGTGTTGTGGTCGGAGCTGTTGATGAAGTCCAGGCCCGCGGCGCGGGCCAGCGCCGCGATCTCGGCGGGGGTGCGGCGGCCGTCCGAGTACCAGGAGTGGAGGTGGCAGTCGCCCCGGTACCAGGCCCGGCCCCGGCCCCGGGCACGGGACGGCGGGTACACCGGGCGCGGGGTCTCGCCCCGCTCGCCGTACGTCAGGGTGATCGTCAGCTCGTAGGAGAGGCCCAGGGGCGCCACCGTGTACGGGCCCAGCGCCACATGCCAGGTGCCCTCCCGGATCGGACCCGGGACGTACCCTGGCGTCGCGTCGTCCGCGCGGAGGAAGAACTCCGAGCGCGCCCCGCCCGACCAGCCGCGGAAGCCGTGGCCGCCCAGCTCGGTGCCGCGCTCGTCGAAGATGCCGATGTCGAGGGCGTTGCCCGCCGTGCCGGCCGGCACGGACGGTCTGCCGTAGGTGTACGCGACCCTGATCTCCCGTACGCCCGACGGGACTTCGACGGGCACGTAGACGAAGTCCGGCGAACCCGGGGGAAGGGTGCCGCGTACCGTTCTCGTCTCCTGGTCCTGGCCGTCGGCCGCCGCGAAGCTCACGCCTCCCAACGTAAGCGCGGCGGCCGCGCCCGTCACGAACAGAGCGCGTCGCCCGATGCCGTGCGCGTCCTCACCCATGGGGCCCACTTTGCGGTGCGGGTGTGAACTGCCGTGGAAGAGAAGGGAATCGGCCGTCGACGGGATGTCCTGTACGCGAAGCAGAGGATCCTCCATACGGTCGGTGTGACGTAGGTGCCGACCGGTCGGTATGGACATCCGTCCTTCCGGCCGGTACAGATGGGTCATGCGTATCGCCGTAACGATCTTCCTCACCGACGAGACGATCACCCCGACCCGGCTCGCCCGTGAGCTGGAGGAACGGGGTTTCGCCGGCCTCTACCTGCCCGAGCACACCCATATCCCGGTGGAGCGGGTCACCCCGTACCCGGCGGGCGGCGAGCTGCCGCGCGAGTACGGCCGTACCCTCGACCCCTTCGTCGCCCTCGGTCAGGCCGCCGCGGTGACCGAGCGGCTCGGTCTCGGTACCGGGATCACGCTGGTGGCCCAGCACGACCCCATCGACCTCGCCAAGCAGATCGCCACCCTCGACCACCTCTCCGGCGGCCGCTTCACCCTCGGCCTCGGCTTCGGCTGGAACGTCGAGGAGGCCGCCGACCACGGCGTGGAGTGGCGGACGCGGCGGGAGCTGGTCAAGGACCGGATGGCGCTGATGCGCGCGCTGTGGTCGGAGGAACCGACCGCGTACGAGGGCGAGTTCGGGAGTGTCCGGGCCTCCTCCGCCTTTCCCAAGCCGGTGCAGAAGCCGCGTGGTCCGGTGGTCGGGCCGCGCACCCTCGTCGGCGGGGCGGCGGGGCCGAAGCTGTTCTCGCACATCTCCGCGTACGCGGACGGCTGGATGCCCATCGGGGGGCGCGGGCTGACCGAGTCCCTGCCGGTGCTGCGGGACGCGTGGTCGGACGCCGGGCGCGACCCGGCCGCCCTCCAGGTCGTCCCGTACGCCGTCTTCCCGACCCCCGGCAAGCTCGCCCACTACGCCGAGCTGGGCATCGAGGAGGTCGTGGTCCAGTTGCCGCCGGAGGGGGAGGCGGAGGTGCTGCGGGCGCTCGACGGTTACGGCGCCTTCCTGGGCTGACCTCCGGGCGCTGATCAGGTCGACCTTATGCTCGAACAATGACGACTTCCGCGACTCCCGGAACCGGCCCGACCGAGAACTCCATGCGTCGCGCCCTCAAACGTGCCCGCGACGGCGTCGCCTTGGACGTCACCGAGGCCGCCGTCCTCCTCCAGGCCCGCGGCGAGGCCCTCACCGACCTCGCCGCGTCGGCCGCCCGGGTGCGCGACGCGGGACTCGAGGCGGCCGGCCGGCCCGGCGTCATCACGTACTCCAAGAGCGTCTTCATCCCGCTGACCCGGCTGTGCCGGGACAAGTGCCACTACTGCACCTTCGTCACCGTCCCCGGCAAGCTGCGCCGCGCCGGGCACGGGATGTTCATGTCGCCGGACGAGGTCCTGGACATCGCCCGCAAGGGCGCCGCCCTCGGCTGCAAGGAAGCGCTGATCACACTGGGCGACAAGCCCGAGGACCGCTGGCCCGAGGCACGGGAGTGGCTGGACGCGCACGGCTACGACGACACCATCGCCTACGTCCGCGCCATATCGATCCGCATCCTGGAGGAGACGGGGCTGCTGCCCCACCTCAACCCGGGCGTGCTGTCCTGGACCGACTTCCAGCGGCTCAAGCCCGTCGCGCCGTCCATGGGCATGATGCTGGAGACCACCGCGACCCGCCTGTGGTCCGAGCCGGGCGGCCCGCACCACGGCTCCCCGGACAAGGAGCCCGCCGTACGGCTGCGGGTGCTGGAGGACGCCGGACGGTCGTCCGTCCCCTTCACCTCCGGCCTGCTCATCGGCATCGGCGAGACGTACGAGGAGCGGGCCGAGTCCCTCTTCGCGCTGCGGAAGATCTCCCGCGCCTACCACTCCATCCAGGAACTGATCATCCAGAACTTCCGCGCCAAGCCGGACACCGCGATGCGCGGCATGCCCGACGCGGAGCTGGACGAGCTGGTCGCGACCATCGCCGTCGCCCGGCACATCATGGGCCCGTCCGCCTGCCTCCAGGCCCCGCCCAACCTGGTCGAGGGCGAGTACGAGCGGCTGATCGCGGCCGGCATCGACGACTGGGGCGGGGTCTCCCCGCTGACCATCGACCACGTCAACCCCGAGCGTCCCTGGCCGCAGATCGAGGAGCTGGCCGAGCGGTCGGAGGCGGCCGGGTTCGAGCTGCGGGAACGGCTGTGCGTCTATCCGGAGTTCGTCGGACGCGGGGAGCCCTGGCTCGATCCGCGGCTGCTGCCGCACGTACGGGCGCTGGCCGACCCGGAGACCGGCCTCGCCCTCCCGGACGCGGTGGTGGAGGGGCACCCCTGGCAGGAGCCCGAGGAGGCCTTCACCGCCTCAGGCCGCACCGACCTGCACACCGCCGTCGACACCGAGGGCCGTACGTCCGACCGCCGCGACGACTTCGACGAGGTGTACGGCGACTGGGCGGAGCTGCGCGAGGCCGCGGCACCCGGCATGGTGCCCGAGCGCATCGACACCGACGTACGGGCGGCCCTGGCGACCGCGGCCGACGACCCGACCCGCCTGACCGACGCCGAGGCGCTGGCACTGCTGCACGCGGACGGGCCCGCGCTGGACGCCCTGACCCGGATCGCGGACGACGTGCGCAGGGCGGCCGTCGGCGACGACGTGACGTACATCGTCACCCGCAACATCAACTTCACCAACGTCTGCTACACCGGCTGCCGCTTCTGCGCGTTCGCCCAGCGGCGCACGGACGCGGACGCCTACACGCTCTCCCTGGAGCAGGTCGCCGACCGTGCCCAGCAGGCGTGGGACGTGGGCGCGGTGGAGGTGTGCATGCAGGGCGGGATCCATCCCGACCTGCCGGGGACGGCGTACTTCGACATCGCGAAGGCGGTGAAGGAGCGGGTGCCCGGCATGCACGTGCACGCCTTCTCGCCGATGGAGGTCGTCAACGGCGCGACCCGCACCGGCATGTCGATCCGCGAGTGGCTGACGGCGGCGAAGGAGGCCGGCCTGGACACCATCCCTGGCACGGCCGCCGAGATCCTCGACGACGAGGTCCGCTGGATCCTGACCAAGGGCAAGCTGCCGACCGCGACCTGGATCGAGGTCGTCACCACCGCGCACGAGCTGGGGATCAGGTCCAGCTCGACCATGATGTACGGGCATGTCGACCAGCCCCGCCACTGGCTCGGCCATCTGCGCACCCTGGCCCGCGTCCAGCAGCAGACGGGCGGTTTCACCGAGTTCGTGACCCTGCCCTTCATCCACACCAACGCGCCGGTCTACCTGGCGGGCATCTCCCGGCCCGGACCGACCGTCCGCGACAACCGCGCGGTGACGGCGATGGCCCGTCTCCTGCTGCACCCGCACATCCCCAACATCCAGACGAGCTGGGTGAAACTGGGCACGGAGGGCGCGGCGGAGATGCTCCGCTCGGGCGCGAACGACCTGGGCGGCACGCTGATGGAGGAGACGATCTCCCGGATGGCCGGGTCCTCCTACGGCTCCTACAAGTCGGTCAAGGACCTGATCGCGGTGGCGGAGGCGGCGGGGCGGCCGGCGAAGCCGCGGACCACGCTGTACGGCGAGGTGCCCGAGGAGCGGCAGCGGGCGGCGGCGGTGTCCGACGGGCACCTGCCGGAGCTGCTGCCCGTGCTGGACTGAGGAGCAGGGGGCGTCACAGTACGATGATCGGACCCCTGTTCCGACGGGTGCCAGGGGTCCCGCAGCCGAGGAGATGCGTCCGTGCCAGCCCCCAAGGTCTGGGTGACCGGTCTGACGGTAGGAGCGATCGCCGCTGTCGCCGTCCTGGCCGTGCAGGCAGACAAGGGAACGAAGCCCCACGTGGTCGCCGGACGGGCGCACGCGTCGGCGTCGGCGGGCGCGCATCCCTCCGTCACGAAGACCGCGGCGCCCGCCAAGGTGCCGGACGGCTCCGGCACCGGACGCCGGATCGTCTACTCCCTCGGCCAGAAGACGGTCTGGCTGGTCGACGCGAGCGACGCGGCCCGCCGCACCTTCGCCGTCTGGCCGGGGACGGTGAGCCCGGGCGTCGGCACCTACGCGGTCAGCTCCCGCGCCGCGGGTCCGATCATCGGCTCCGACGGCGTGAAGATCGACCACATCGTCTACTTCTCCGCGCAGTCCGGCGTGAACATCGCCTTCTCCAACGCGGTCGACGGATCGTCGCCGCCGCCCGCGTCCGGAGCCAGGACGGGCGGCATCCGGATGCGGACGGCGGACGGGTCGGCACTGTGGACGTTCGGGACGACCGGGACGAAGGTCACGGTCGTCAAATAGCCCTGAGCGTCAGGCCTTCGGGTCGGACCGGCGGTCGGTCAGCAGCACCACGAGCAGCGAGAGGCCGCTGAGCACGAACACGCGCAGTGCCGCGTCCAGTCCGTTCCACGTCTTCGACTGCCACATGGAGAACCACTCCCCGCCGATCGCGATGAACCCGGCGCCGAAGAGCAGCAACAGCATCAGCAGGCCGTAGGCGGAGACGCTGCGGGCGCGGGCCTTGTCGCGCCGGGTCCACAGCCAGGTGCCGTAGACCAGGACGAGCGCGGCAACCGTCTCCCAGACGATGATCAGGACGTAAGCGGTGTTCTGCAGGCCCTTGTTGGTGATCGCCCGCCACATCAGGTCGTGGTCCTTGAACGTCGTGTCCATCGCCAGGACGTGCTGCACGAACGCCTGGTTCGTCCCGAAGTCGGTGATGTTGCCGAACGCCACGAGCGCGATGTAGAGGGCGACGGTGGCGGTGAGAAGAGCGGCCGTCAGATCGAGGGCACGCGAGGTGGGGGGTGTGTTGGTGGACATGACAGCCATCTTTCCCCGGGAAGATCGTGCTGCTGCGTGAAATGAGCCAGAATATTGGTGAGATGGCGGGTTCCCGGGCGAGAGGACGTACGGGTGGCGCAGACACGGGGGTCCACGCCGTCGATGCAGGACCTGATCGCCCGCCGCAGACGCGCCGGGTTCGTCGGCCGTGGCGCCGAACGGGCCGCGTTCCGGGCCAACTTCGACCTGCCGCCCGAGGACGAACGGCACCGCTTCCGGTTCCACGTCCACGGCAACGCGGGCGTCGGAAAGACCTTCCTGGTACGGGAGTTGGAGCAGATCGCCCGTGAACGGGGCGCGCTCACCGCGTACGTGGACGAGGGCGCCGGGAGCGTCACCGACGCCCTGGAGCTGATCAGCCGTCAGTTCACCGCGCAGGGGCATCGGTTCAAGGAGCTGGACCGGCTGCTCGCGGCCCATCGGGAGCGGCGGCACGAGGCGGAGGCGGTGCTCGCCACGGCGGATCCGGAACGGGAGGGGCCGTCGGCGGGGAGCCTGGCGGTGGCGCGGGCCGGGCTGATCGGCGCGGCGGCCGTACCGGTGGTCGGCGCGTTCGCCGGCGCCCTCGATCCCGACCGGCTCGCCGAGGGCGTCGACCGCCTGCGGGCCGGGCTCAGCGCCCGCTTCCGCAGCCAGGAGGACGTGCAGCTCGTGCTGTCCCCGCAGAGCGTGCTCACACCGGTGCTGCTGGACGCGCTGTCCGAGGCGGCGGCCGCCGCGCCGTCGATCGTCCTGTTCTTCGACACGTACGAACGCACCGGCCCCTTCCTCGACGGCTGGCTGCACCAGCTGATGACCACCGACCGGTACGGCGCCCTGCCCGCGAACGTCGTGGTCGTCACCGCCGGTCAGCAGCCCTTCGACACCGCCCGCTGGGGCGGCTTCGCCGACTTCCTCGCCGACGTGCCCCTCGGCCCCTTCACCGACGCCGAGGCGCGCGGGCTGCTCGCCGACCGGGGCGTACGGGACGAGCCGGTCGTCGCGGAGGTGCTGCGGCTGACCGGCGGGCTGCCGGTGCTGGTCTCCACCCTCGCCGAGGCCCGCCCCGCCGCCCTCGACGACGTCGGCGACCCGAGCACGGACGCCGTGGAGCGGTTCCTGAAGTGGGAGCGCGATCCCGTACGGCGCGCGGCGGCACTCGCCGGGGCACTGCCGAGGTGGCTCGACGCGGACGTGCTGCGGGCGGTCCTCGACTGCCCGGACGACCGACTCGAGGACCTGTACGGCTGGTTGCGGGGCATGCCGTTCGTCGGCGAACGCGGCGACCGGCTCCGCTACCACGACGTCGTCCGCGCCCCGATGCTGCGCTCGCAGCGCCGCTGGTACCCGCGCACCTGGACCGAGCGGCACGAGCGGCTGACCCGGGCGTTCGGCGGCTGGCGGGCGCGGACCGAGCGGAACCTGCCGCCCGACGGGCTGTGGGCGGACGAGCAGTGGCGGGAGCTGCGCTTCGCCGAGTCGTACCACGTGCTGTGCGGCGCGCCCCGGGCCGCGCTGCCCGAGGTCCTCGGCGACCTCGTCGACGCCTGCGACCAGGGCGACGAGGTCGTACGGCACTGGGTGCGGCTGCTCGCGGAGGCCGGGGAGGACGCCGACGCCGACACCGTACGGACGTGGGCGGCCGACCTGGCCGAGGCGTTCGCGGCGGGCGGGGTGACCCGGCTGCTCGGGCTGCTGCTGGACCGGGCGCGGGGCGAAGAGCCCTGGCGGGCCCGGGCCTGGAGCATCCGGGCCGACGCCTTCGCCCGCGACGGCGACGACGGGCGCGCACTGGAGGAATACGACCGCGCCCTCGCCCTCGATCCCGACCTGGTACGGGCCCTGCGCGCCAAGGCGGTCGTCGTCAGCCGGGCCGACGGCCACCGGGCCGCCCTCGCCCTCCTGGACCGCGTGGTCGAACTGGAGCCGCACAACGCCTGGAACGTCATGCTGCGCGGCGAGTTCCACCGCCTGCTGCGGAACGAGGAGGAGGCGGTCCGCGACCTGACCGAGGGCATCCGGCTCGACCCGACCCGCGAGTTCGCCTGGGCCTCGCGCGGGGCCGCGCTGGAACGCGCCGGCCTGCTCGACGCGGCGCTCGCCGACCTGAACCGCGCGCTCGAACTCAAACCGGACTACGCCTGGGCGCTCGGCCGCCGGGCCCGGGTCTGGCGCGCGCTCGGCGACCACGACCGGCAGCTCGCCGACCTCGACCACGCGGTCGGCCTGTGGCCCGACTGGGGCTGGGGCCACTGCGAACGCGGCGACGCCCTGCGTGCCGCCGGCCGCGACGAGGAGGCTCTCGCCGACTACGACCGCGCCCTCGCCATCGACCCCGGCTACGCCTCGGCCCACGCGAGCCGGGGCGCCGCACTGAGCAACCTGGGCCGCCACCCGGAAGCCCTCGCGGCCCTGGACCGGGCCCTGGGGCTCCAGCCGGGGTACCCGTGGGCGCGAGAGCAGCGAGCGGCGGTCGTGGCCCGGCTGGGCGGTGGCACATCCCCTTGAACCGAGCCCTGAGCGGCCACTCCCGCCACTCCGTGCGCCTGGGCCCACGCGAGCCGGGGCGCCGCACTGTGCAACCTGGGCCGTCACCCGGAAGCCCTTGCGGCCCTGGACCGGGCCCTGGGGCTCCAGCCGGGGTACCCGTGGGCGCGAGAGCAGCGAGCGGCGGTCGTGGCCCGGCTGGGCGGTGGCACATC
>NZ_JBIWPO010000026.1:71207-125312 GCF_044768275.1 Streptomyces sp. NPDC101152
CCCCTTGAACCCTCCCATGAGCGGCCACTCCCGTCACTCGCCGCAAACTCCGTGCCCCCTCAACCCACCGTCCCCGTTCGATTACAGTGCTGGACTGTCATGCGTCGGGCGGAGCCACAGTCACAGGAGGGGTCTTGGTGAGTGCGACAGCCGGGGCCGTGTGGGGCCGTGTCGAACAGCAGGACTTCCGCAGCCGGGTGCGCGGGACGCTGCTCGGGGCGGCCGTCGGGGACGCGCTCGGGGCGCCGGTCGACGACCTCCTTCTCGACCAGATCCGGGAGACGTACGGCGCCGAGGGGCTGGTGGACCTCGCCTTCGCCTTCGGCAGACGGGGTGCCGTCACCCACCTCACCCAGCTCACCCTCTTCTCCGTGGACGGGCTGATACGGGCCCAGGTGCGGCGTGACACCGGCGCCTGGCACCCGCCGACCGACCTGCACCGGGCGTACCTGCGGTGGGCGGCCACCCAGCGGGACTGGGGGCCCGACGAGCGCCGTAAGGACGACGGGTGGCTGGCGCGGGAGGAGTGGCTGTACGCGCGCCGGGACCCGGCCCGTTCGCTGCTGATCGGGCTCGGCGACGAGACCATGGGCACCCTGGACGCGCCCAAGAACCCGGCCGAGGTCGGGGCCGAGGCGGTCGCCCGGTCCGCGCCCTTCGGGCTGCTGGTCGGCTGGGAGCCCCAACTCGTCGTCCAGCTCGCGGTGGAGTGCGCCGCGCAGACCCACGGCCACCCGACCGCCTACCTGTCGGCGGGGGCGTACGCGGTGATCGTGCACGCGCTCGCCCGGGGCGACAGCCTCGACGGCGCCGTACAGCGGGCGCTGGCGCTGCTGGCCGCGCGGCCCGGACACCAGCCGGTGTCGGACGCCCTGCAGCACGCGCTGGGCGCGGTACGTCAGGGCATGCCCATCCCGCTGCGGGTGGAGGAACTGGCCGGCGACGGCTCCGCCGAGGGCGTGCTGGCCGCCGCGGTGTACTGCGCCCTGGTCGGCGAGGACGTACGGCACGGGCTGTGCCTGGCCGTGAACCAGGACGGCCCCTCGGGCCCGACCGGCGCCCTCACCGGCGGTCTCCTGGGCGCCCTGCACGGCGAGACCGCCCTCCCCCCGGCCTGGCTGGCCGAACTGGAGGGCCGCCCCACCATCCTCGAACTCGCCGACGACTTCGCCATGGAGATGACCCAGGGCCCGGCCCTCCACGGTCCGGCGGGCGCGGCCCCGGGCTGGCTGGCGCGGTATCCCAGGGCTTAGGGCCCTTCTGACGGATCTCCGCGGCGTCGCGACGCCCGGCACGCACTCCCCCACTCTCGGCTGCGCTCGAGCGGTGGGACCCCCATGCCGCACGGTGCGAAGGGACAGGTGGCTCCGCCACATGACCCTTCGCACCGCACGCCGGACGCTCACCGACGCGGGAGGCGGCTACTTCAAGATGGTCGACTCCGCCGGCGACCTGGTCGCGGATGTCGCGTCCGCCTCCACCGCCAACGGTGCCCTGATCGTCCAGGCGACGGACACCGGCGCCAATGACGAACTGTGGCAGGTCGTGCGGGTCAACTGAGAAGCGCACAGGCGATGGCCCGGGCTCCTGGTCGAGCCCGGGCCACCGCCCGTTCGTACCCTGTCCGGCTCAGTCCTTCACGGGCGCCCTGCCGAGGGTGTCGTCCACCCCGCCCGCGGGGACCGGCACCGCGGCCGCCGTGCTGTCGTCGTCCGTGTTGACGCGTTCGATGACGGCCAGGCGGTCCGGGGTGTCCTCGGGCTTGAGGTAGCCGACGAGGACGTACAGGAGCAGGGAGACGGCCAGCGGGACCGAGACCTGGTACTGGAGGGGGACGCCGCCCTTGACGTTCCAGTTGATCGGGTAGTTGACCAGCCAGAAGGCGAGCAGACCCATCGACCAGCTGGTGAGGGCCGCCGTGGGGCCGGAGCGGCGGAACGGGCGCAGCAGGCCCAGCATCATCGGGATGGCGATCGGGCCCATCAGACCCGCCACCCACTTGATGACGATCGTGATGATGTCCTTGAAGGCGGGGGAGTTGACCTGCGTCGCCACGGACATCGACAGGGCGAGGAAGACCACCGTGGTCACCCGGGCCGCGATGAGGCCGGAGCGCGGGCCCCACTCCCGGGCCCGCCGGGACAGCACCGGCGCCGCGTCCCGGGTGAAGACCGCCGCGATCGCGTTGGCGTCGGAGGAGCACATGGCCATCGTGTGGGAGAAGAAGCCGACGATGACGAGGCCCAACAGGCCGTGCGGAAGCAGCTGTTCGGTCATCAGGCCGTAGGAGTCGGAGCCGTCCGGCTTCTTGGCGTGGACCAGCAGCGGCGACATCCACATGGGGAAGAAGAGGACCACCGGCCACACCAGCCACAGGACGGCGGACAGCCGGGCCGAGCGTTCGGCCGCGCGCGGGCTGCCGGTGGCCATGTAGCGCTGGGCCTGGTTGAGCATGCCGCCGTTGTACTCGAAAAGCTTGATGAAGAGGAACGCGAGCAGGAAGACCGTCCCGTACGGCCCGACCAGACCCTTGCCGTGCCCGTGCAGGGCGGGCTGGTTCCAGGCGTCGAAGAAGCCGATGTTCTTGTCGTGCAGCTTCAGGACGACCGCGACGAACATGGAGACGCCGGCCAGCAACTGGATGACGAACTGGCCGAGTTCCGTCAGCGCGTCCGCCCACAGGCCGCCGATCGTGCAGTAGACGGCGGTGATCGCGCCGGTGATGAGGATGCCCTGGTTCAGCGTGACGCCGGTGAAGACGGACAGCAGCGTGGCGATCGCCGCCCACTTCGCGGCAACGTCCACGATCTTCAGCAGCATGCCGGACCAGACGAGGGCCTGCTGCGTCTTCAGGTCGTACCGGTTCTTCAGGTACTCCAGCGGGGAGGCCACATGGAGCCGGGAGCGCAGCCGGTTGATCCGCGGCGCGAACAGTTTCGAGCCGATGGCGATGCCCAGCGCGATCGGGAAGGACCAGGTCACGAAGGAGGTGACACCGTAGGTGTAGGCGATGCCCGCGTAGCCCGTGAACAGGACCGCGCTGTAACCCGACATGTGGTGCGAGATGCCGGACAGCCACCAGGGCATCTTGCCGCCGGCCGTGAAGAAGTCGCTGACGTTGCCCACCTGCTTGTGCGACCAGACGCCGATGGCCACCATCACGCCGAAATAGCCGATGAGCACGGCCCAGTCGAGACTGTTCATGAGCCCCCTTCCAGGGTCCGCTGCCGGGTTCGGGCATGTGAACTCTGGGTGGGGTGGCATGATCACGGCAAGCAAGCGTAGGGTCAAGAGACGGCAAAAATGTTCCGCTCAGTGGCCCAGGTTTACGTATATGAATGATCGGGTTGGCTGAAACCTGCCGCTCAGCGCATCAGCTCCCCCGCGTTGACCAGCAGCGACTGCCCGGTGATCGCCCGCGCCCGGTCCGAGGCCAGGAACACCGCCGCGTCGGCCACGTCCGCGTCCGTGGCGAGGTCGGGGAGCGCCATCCGGGAGGTCAGGCGCTGCAGCACCTCGGCCTCCGGGACGCCCTCCGTCTGTGCCGTGAACTGGACGTACGCCTGCACCGGCGGCCCCCACATCCAGCCCGGCAGCACGGTGTTGACCCGGATGCGGCGCGGCCCCAGTTCCCGGGCGAGCGAGTACATCGCGCTCGTCAGCGCCCCCTTGGAGGCCGCGTACGCCGCCTGCGCCACCTGCGTCGGAGCCGCCACGGACGACTGCGTCCCGATGAACACCACCGACCCCCCGCGCTCGCTCATCGCCGGCAGACACGCCCGCGTCATCCGCAGCGTGCCGACCAGGTTCACGTCGATCACCGCGTGCCAGGTGGCGAAGTCCGCGTCCGCGAGGCCGCCGAAGTAGCTGTCCCAGGCGGCCACATGGACCACCGCGTCGATCCGCCCGAACCGCTCCCGCGCGAGCCCCGCCAGCGCCTCGCACTGCCCCTCGTCGGTGATGTCCGTCGCCCGGTACGCCGTGTGCGCCCCGTCCGGATCGATCTCCCCGGCGCTCTTGGCGAGGTTCGCCTCCGTACGCGCCCCGAGCACCGCGTTCCCGCCGTCCCGGACGACCGCCGCGGCGACCTGGTGACCGAGCCCGACGCCGACTCCCGACACGACGACGGTCTTGCCCGTGAGCAGTGACATCCGAGCCTCCGGGGGTATGGCCAATTATCTGACGGGGCGTCAGAGTATGGGCGTCCGGCGGAGGACGGAAGGGGAGCGACATGAGCGAGGAAACCCGCAGCGACGTGTACGCCGAGCTGGCCGCGGTGGGGCCGTACGGGGTGCGGCCCGGCCACGCCCTCATCACCATGGTCGAACCGCACCCGGGCCACGAGTACGCGTACAACCGCTGGTACGAGGACGACCACTACTACGCCGGCGCGATGGCCATGCCCTGGATGTACGCCGGCCGCCGCTGGGTGGCCACCCGCGATCTCCAACTCCTGCGCTACCCCGAGAAGTCGGCGATCGCCCAGCCCGTCACCGCCGGCTGCTACATCTCGACGTACTGGGTCACGGACGGCCGCTACGACGACCACATGAAGTGGACCGTCGCCATCAACAAGCGCCTCAACCGCGACGCCCGGGTCTACCAGGACCGTACCCACGTCTTCACGGCGTTCCAGGACCACGAGGCGACCGTGTACCGGGACGGCGCGGCGGGGCCCCGCGACTTCCACGCCCTCGACCATCCCTACGCGGGGCTCGTGCTGGAGGTGATCGACGCCGAATCCCCGGAGCAGCGGGCGGAGTTGCTCGAGTGGCTGCGCTCACGGCACCTGCCCGGGCGCCTGGCGGGCTCCCCGGCCGCGATGGTCACCGTCTTCCGGCCGACACCGCTTCCCGGGGACCGCATGACCTACGTGAAGCAGGTCGAGGGCGTCGACACCCGGCTGACGCTGCTGTGGTTCCTGGAGGCGGATCCACGCGAGTGCTGGGAGGCGTACTTCACGGACCTGGACGAGCCGGTGGCCGAGGCGGGCCTGGGGAGGGTGGAACTGGTGGCGCCGTTCGTGCCGACCGTTCCCGGGACGGACCGCTACGTCGACCGCCTTCGGTAGCTCCAGGGCGGTTTCCGGACACAAGCCGAGCCCCCTCGGCAAGGACGGCGAGCTCGTCGAGAGGGCTCTGGTGGTGAAGCTTGTGCGGTTGTCGCATGCGTGACAGGCGTGCCGTTACGCCTTGACCGAGGCCACGAAGGCGTTCCAGGCGTCGGCCGGGAAGGCGAGGACCGGGCCCTCGGTGACCTTGGAGTCCCGAACGGCCATGGCCGCGATCACCGGGGACTTGACCTCTACGCACGCGCCGTTGCCGGTGGAGTAGGAGGACTTGGTCCAGGTGGCCTGGGCGCCCTGACGAATTGCCATTTTTGCTCCGTAATACCCGTTGATGAGTTGCTGGGTTTCCGCCAACCTTGGTGCGCGGTTGGCGTGATCGACGTTACTCGCCAACCTCGGAGTACGAAGCGACTATTCACTCGACCGGATGGCATATTCCAGGTGGGTCTTCCAATCCGGCCGGGGGAAGGTGTACTGTACGGCGCCTTCCGTCGAGGAAGGCCGAAGAAGGCCGATATGACGGGCCCCGGCCGGCCTCAGCGGGCGTACTCCTTCGCGATGTCCGCGATGCACTGACGCGACTGCTCCGGGTTCAGCGCCTGCGCCCTGAGGTGCTCGTACATGACGCTGTACTTCTGCACGTCGTTGGCCTTCTCCAGGTACAGGTCGCTGGTCACGCCCTCGATGTAGACGACGCTGGAGTCGGCCGCGTCGGGGAACTCCAGGATCGCGTACTGGCCGTTCACGCCCGGGTGCGCACCCATCTCGAAGGGGATGACCTGCACGGTGACGTGCGGCAGCTGGGACTGCTCGACGAGATGCTCCAACTGGTCCCGCATCAGCGACCTGTTGCCGACCACGCGCCTGAGCGCCGCCTCGTCCATCACGGTCCACAGCCGCAGCGGGTTCTCCGGCGCGGTGATTCGTTCCTGCCGACGCAGGCGCACCTGCACGCGCTTGTCCACGTCGGCGGCGGCCGTCTCCGGCAACGCCCCCGCGATCAGCGCCTCCGCGTACTGCCGGGTCTGCAACAGGCCGGGGACCACCTGGGGGTCGTACACCCGCAGACTGGCCGCGTCCGTCTCCAGCCCGATGTACACGCTGTAGGGGATGTCCCCGAAGGAGTGCCACCACCCCTGCTGGCGGCTGTCCTTGGCCATCTGCATCAGCGAGTCGACGATCCGGTGGTCCTCCACCTCGTACACCCCGCACAGATCGCGGACGTCGCGCTGGCTGATACTGCGCCGTCCGTTCTCCAGCCGGCTGATCTTCGACTGCGACACCAGCAGTCGCTCGGCGACCTCCTCGGCGGTCATGCCCTTGAGCTCACGGAGCCGGCGCAGCTCCTGGCCGAGCCGGCGTCGCCTGACGGTGGGATTGACATTGGACGCCACGGGACGTGCACCTCCGGCTGCGGACCACTGGTTGCCACTTTGCGTATCTGCTGCTGAGCAGACTGCCACCAAGGGGCTTACTACCGCTGCCAAACGGTGGATATGCGCTGCATACGCGCCAGTTCACGGCACATGGCGCGAGCCGGGCGCGAACGCGGTCGCGCGGGGCGGCGGGACCTCGCGATCCCGTCACCCCGCGCTAACCAGCGGCTCCCGAACCGGGTCTGGGGACTTCGGTGCGGCGTGTGCGGTACTGCCCTGTGCGTTGTCGTGGGCCCGCGGCTCAGTGGGCCACGACACGCGCCATGGAACCTCGGCGCGGCTGCATCGGAACACCACGAGCGGGTTCCGGTGCGGGCCTGGCGGGTCCGGCGGCGGCCTGACGGCCGGCCGGGGCCGGGCTGCGGCGGGGCTGGGCGGCCACGCCGTTCTGGACGTCCATCACGGCGTGCGCGACGAGCCCGCCCATGGGGTCGTGCCGGATCAGATCCCGCAACCGGGAGCGCGAGGACCTGCCCTCGTTGCCCGGGTACAGGTGCTTGCCGAGGCCGACCGCGTGCGCCAGCGCGGCGAGTGCCGCGGTCCGTGGGTCCGGCGGTACGCCGGTCCGGATCGCGGAATCCAGCCGGGCTCGGATCTCCCGGCTGATCTCGTTGTCCGTCGCCTGGTAGCGAGTCGTCGGCAGCACCCCGCACATCTGACCGGCCACGGCATGCACCATGCCGCACCGCTCCAGATGCGAGAGGTAGGTCTGGCGCAGCCCGAGACGCGGCCCGCCAATCCAGTTCACCGCCCGCACGGGAGCGCCGCGCCTACGCAGCAACTCCAACGCGCAGTCCAAGGTTGGGTCTCCAGTCGGCCGTGGGGCTACCACGGCGATACGATCCCCGTCTGGGGCTATCCGTCCGGCCAGCGCCAGCTCCACTAGCTGTGCTCCGGCCAGACCGAGGTCGAGCGACTGCGGCTGTGCAGTGGTACCCGTGGCCGGGTCCAGTGCCAGCAGCAGAAGCTCCTCCGGAAGTGTTCTGCGGCTCCTGCCCATCCATGCCTCCCCGCGTGGATGAAAGACAGGGTGACCCCTCTCACATTGGTCTGTCGAGGGTGCGTGACCTCTTTGTGAGGGAACCGGTAGGTATGTCGTTCTCGTCTACCGCAGGGGTTAAGCCCCCACACAGGACACTGGTACATGGTTCGGACAGCGTGTACGGCGGTGTCCCGGGCGGCGATTCACGGTTCGGTTGACGGTTCGGCAGCCGCGTGCGGAGCATGCGGCGGCACATGGAGGAGGCATCGGTGGCGGGCGAGTCCCCCGACAGGTCGAAACAGCGCGAGTCGTCGGCAGAACCGACGTCGGGGAGCGCGGTCCCGGTTCCCGAGACACCCCACCCGAAGCCCGACCCCCGCCTCACGACAACCCGAGGCGGCGTCGACACGGCAACCCGAGCCATCTCGACGCAGTCCCTCAGGCCCCGGCCCCAACACCGCCCGGACCCGTCCGACTCCGTTCGGGAGACGACGCCGGATGACGCGATCACCGGGGCGGAGGGCGAGACGGCCGAGGATGTGGCCGACGGGTCTGGCGCTGAGGCGGGCGCCCGTACGGCCGCCGGGGCGACGGACGGAGCGGCTGGGCCGGAGTCGACGCCGGATGGGGCCGACGGTTCGACGGGGGAGGCGGCCGGTGGCCGATCGCCCGCAACCGCCCGCGCGGCGGCCGACGGGGTGGCGGATGAGACCGCCGACGAGGCGGAAGCGGCTTCCGGCGGCGGTTCCGACGCGGCTGGGCCTGCGGCCGCCGAGGTCGAAGCGGGGTCCGACGGGACGAGCGGGGCCCGGGAGGCCGCGGCCGATGGGGCGGAAGGGTCGGTCGGGCGCGCAGCCGACGCGGTGACAGACGAGGCGGCCGGTGGACCGGCGGAGGGGACAGACGGCGGCGTGACCGGCGTGGAGGTGGCTGAGGGGCGGTCTGGGCCGTCGGAGAAGGCTGCGGGGGGTTCCGGAGCGTCCGAGGGCGCGGAGGCCGTCCAGAGGGCCGACGGCGCCGCGGAAGCGGAAGCCGTGGTGGAGGCTCGGGTGGCCGACGGCGCGGTGACGGGTGTCCCGAAGTCCGGGCGCGCCGAGGATGCGCAGGATGCCGACGGCGCCGGGGAGTCCGCGGAAGCGGAAGCCGTGGTGGAGGCTCGGGTGGCCGACGGCGCGGTGACGGGTGTCCCGAAGTCCGGGCGCGCCGAGGATGCGGAGGATGCCGACGGCGCCGGGGAGCCTGCGGAAGCGGAGGACGCCGGGGATGCTCGGCGGTCCGGCAGTGCGGCCGAGGAGGGTGACGATTCCCCAGAGGCGGCCGGCGAGGTCGGCGACGCGCGACTGCGCGCGGCTGTGGCGGCGTGGGTCCGGACGGGCGACACCGACTCGAAGGACGCCGAGGACGCCGAGGACGCCGAGGACGCTGACATCGATGCCGAGCCGCAGTCCGGAACGGACACGGCAACCGACGCCCCCGTCGACGAACCCGCGGTCGCCGATGGCGAGAAGGCCCCACAGGGGCCACCCGCACCCGGCGACGAAAGTGGTACGGGTGGTGCGGGTGGGAAAAACAAGGACAACGCACCCGCACCCGGCAAAGCATCCGGCGCCGCCCCGCAGGGCCCCGTCGATCAGCCCACCGCCGTCTTCAAGCGGCCCAAGCCGCAGGTCGACCAGCCGACCACCATGCTCAAGATCGGCGGCAAGCTGGCGGACGTTCCGTCCGACGCGCCCTCCGACGCCCCGTCCGACCCCGAGCGCACCAGCAAGTTCGTCGCGCTCAAGCCCCTCGACGAGCCCGCCACCAGGAAGCCGGCGGACGCCACCGCCCCCGTCCCCCAGGTCGGCCCCGAGCGCACCACCCAGCAGCCGCTGCCCCCGAAGCCGCCCCTCGACCTCCTGGCCGAGCTGACCAACACCCCGCCCCCGCCCCAGACCCCGGTCCGCACGGTCGTGCGCCGGGTCAAGATCTGGACCCCCCTCGTCCTGCTCCTCGTCCTCGTCTTTGCGATCGTGCAGGCCGTACGCCCCCTCCCGACCCCCACCCTCGCCCTCACCGCCGACAACTCGTACACCTTCTCCGGCAGCAGCGCCGCACTGCCGTGGCCGAACGAGGGCCAGGGCCGCCTGGACATCAACGGCATCGGCACGATGGGCACCTTCGGCAAGCAGACACCCGTCCCCATCGGCTCGGTCGCCAAGGCCATGACGGCGTACATCGTCCTCCAGGACCACCCGCTCAAACCGGGCCAGGACGGCCCGAAGATCACGGTGGACGCGCTCGCGGAGAAGGAGGGCGGCTACGACAAGCACAACGAGTCCACGCTCAACACCGTCAAGAAGGGCGACGTCCTCTCCGAGAAGCAGGCCCTGTCGGCGGTCATGATCCCGTCGGCGAACAACATCGCCCGCCTCCTCGCCCGCTGGGACGCCGGCTCCGAGGCCGCGTTCATCACGAAGATGAACGACACCGCCAAGAAGCTCGGCATGACCGGCACCACGTACACCGACGCCTCCGGTCTCAAGGAGACCACCGTCTCCACCGCCTCGGACCAGGTGAAGCTGGGCAACGAGCTGGTGCGGATCCCGGCCCTCATGGACATCACCAAGCTGCCGAACTGGACGGACCCCTCCGGCCAGAAGTGGCGCAACTACAACTCCCTCGTCCCCTACGACGGCGCCATCGGCATCAAGACCGGCACCACCACCAAGGCCGGCGGCAACCTCCTGTTCGCCGCCACCAAGGTCGTCGGAGGCGAGACGGTCACCGTGGTCGGCGCGATCCTCGGCCAGCACACGGCCCCGATCATCGACACCGTCAACGGGGTCAGCAAGACGGCGATGCTCGCGGCCCAGGCCGCGCTGAAGTCGGTGACGATCCTGAAGAAGGGCGATGTCGTCGGGTACGTCGACGACGAGCTCGGCGGCCACACCCCGATCGTCGCCACCAAGGACGTCACCGCCGTCGGCTGGTCCGGGTTCCGGGTGAAGCTGTCCTTCGCCGCCGGCCACGTCCCGCACACCGCGAAGGCCGGCACCCAGGTGGGCACCCTCACCGTCGGTGACGGCACCAGCGGTGCGGTGAAGGTCCCGGTGGCCCTGCAGAAGGACCTCGCCGAACCCGGCCTCACGGCCAAGCTCAAGCGCCTCGGCTGAGCCGTCGTCCCCCGTACGCCACCCCGTTCGGCACCGCGTACCCCGCCGGGCACCCGGCAGGGAGCCCTCGGGCGGGGTGCGTGCTAGCGTCACGAAACGGGCAGGTCGCCGTTCACGGTGCGCGACCGGGACACCCGACCGGGACGTGGCCGGGGCAACGGACGGCCGACGGGACGCGTCTCAGAACAGAAGACAGGACACCCAAGGGGAGTGCCTACAGGTGGCCACTGCGGAGCCGACACGCGCCGACGACGCCGATCCGGGCCCGGGAACCGGCCCGCGAATACGCGTGCCCGTAAACCCTCGCGAGAACCGGCCCGAGGACCGGCAGGGGGAAGTCCGTACGACGGCCTCCGCCGGAGACACGACCTCCGTCAGGGACAGAGGCCTCCGCGCCTTCCACGCCCTGCGGGAGCGCCTGCTGCGCCACCCGGTGCTCTCGATCACCGTCCTGTCGGGCCTCCTGCACATCGCCTGGTTCTTCACGTTCGCGAACAGTGGTGGTGACCTCGCGGCGCAGGACGCGTGGGCCGAGTTCGTCGGCCGGCACCCCGACTCGGCGTACAACCTCGCCTGGTACGGCGGGATGCACCCGGTGTCGTACAGCATGGTGTCGCCGTACCTGATGTCGCTGCTCGGCGTCCGTATGACCATGATGATCGCCGGGACGTTCTCGGCCGGGCTGCTGACCATGATCCTCATCCGCAGCCGGGCGGTGCGGAACCCGCTGTGGGCCTCGCTGGCGGGTCTCGTCGCCTTCCTGTGCAACGCGGCCTCGGGGCGGGTCACCTTCGGTCTGGGCACGATGTTCGCGCTGGGCGCGGTCGCCGTCGTCTTCTGCTGGCCGCGCAAGTGGCGTCACAAGCGGCGCGCCAAGGCCGCCTGCGCCGCGCTGCTGGCGGCGCTCGCCACCATGTCCTCGCCGGTGGCCGGCCTGTTCGTGGGGCTGGTCGCCGTCGCGCTGTTCCTGCAGAAGCGCCGGCCCGGCGCCTGGGCGCTCGGCCTGGCGCCGGCCGCCGTGGTGGGGGTGTCGGCCTGGCTGTTCCCCTTCTCGGGCACCCAGCCGATGACGATCGCCTCGGTGATACTGCCCTTCACCTACGCCGTCTTCTGCTTCACCCTGGTCCCCAAGGAGTGGGCGACGGTCCGGCTGACGTCGGCCGTGTACGGCTTCGGGGTGCTCGCCGTCTGGCTGGTCAGCTCGCAGATCGGGTCCAACATCACCCGGCTCGCGATGCTGTTCGCCGGGGTCACGCTGGTCGCGGCGCTGCCGTTCCACGCCCGGCGCTCGCGGCAGTGGTGGCTGACCGTGGTGGCCATAGTGGGTTTCACGTTCTGGATCGGCTACAAGTCGGTGGACGACGTCATCCACACCACGCCCGCCGCGTCCTGGGCGCGCGAGCTCGCGCCCCTGGTCAACCAGCTCCAGAAGGCCGGCGCCGAGAAGGGCCGCGTCGAGGTCGTCCCCGCCCGCTCCCACCGCGAGGCCTCCGCGCTCGCCCCGTACGTCAACCTGGCCCGCGGCTGGAACCGCCAGGCCGACATGGAGCGCAACCCGATCTTCTACGACGACACCCTCGACTCGGCGAACTACCACGAGTGGCTCCAGCGCTGGGCCGTCCACTTCGTCGTGCTGCCCAAGGACGAACCGGACGGCAACGGCGGGGAGCGCGAGCGGCAGCTCCTGCAGGAGGGCATGCCGTATCTGAAGCAGATCTGGGGCGACGCCAACTGGCAGCTGTTCCAGGTCACCGACGCGGCGCCGCTGGCCGAGCCGAACGCAGTGGTCGACCGGGCCGAGCAGGGCGAGATGACCATGCAGGTCAAGAAGGCCGGCCGGATCCTCATCAAGATCCCGTACTCGCCGTGGCTGAGCATCGTCGACGCCCAGGGCAAGAAGCTCAAGCCCCCGCAGGAGACGCAGGCCTCCAAGCACCGCGCCGAGGGCCGGCCGAAGTCGTACGACAACGTCAACGGCTGCCTGATGGAGACCGGGAAGGACGCGTACGGCGACCAGTGGACGATGCTCATCGCCCCGAAGGCGGGGACGTACCGCCTGGCGGCGCCCTACACGCTGCCCCGCGGCACGCCCTGCCCCGACGAACTCAAATGATCACAGGTCAGCCTGCGAGCGCGCTCTCCACGGCCGCCACGACCTCCGGCGCCTCCGGCTCGGTCTGCGGCGAGAACCGGGCGACGACCTTGCCGTCCCGGCCGACCAGGAACTTCTCGAAGTTCCAGCGGATGTCGCCGGTGTGGCCCTCCGCGTCGGCGAAGCCGGTCAGCCGGTCGTAGAGGGGGTGCCGGCCCTCGCCGTTCACCTCGACCTTCTCGGTCAGCGGAAACGTCACGCCGTAGGTCGCCGAGCAGAACTCGGCGATCTCCTCGGCGCTGCCCGGCTCCTGGCCCAGGAACTGGTTGCAGGGCACGCCGAGGACGGTGAAGCCCTGGTCGGCGTAGCGCTCGTGGAGGCGCTCGAGCCCGGTGTACTGCGGGGTCAGCCCGCACTTGGATGCCACGTTCACGATCAGGACCGCCCTGCCCGCGTACTGGGAGAGGTCGGCGGATCCGCCCTGGAGGGCGCCGATCTCCACGTCGAGGGGACCGGCGCCGTTGCTGTCTGCAGTCGTCATGAGCGGATGCTAACTCCGGTACGTGTCGGGCCGGTTCCCGGCCTCCAGGAGCACCTCGCCGGCCGGCGTGCGGGAGTAGAGGACCGAACGGCCCGAGCGCCCGCGTTCCACCAGCCCCGCATCCAGCAGGACCTTCAGGTGCCGGCCGACGGAACCCAGCGCCTGCCCGGTCACCGCCACCAACAGGGTCGTGCTCAGGGGGGAGTCGAGCAGCGTCAGGACCTCGGCGCGGGCCGCCCCCAGCAGGGCGCCGAGAGCGGCGGGGACCGCCTCGCGGTCGGCGCCCGACAGGACGCCCGCGCACGGGTAGACGAGGGCGTAGCGCCGCCGGTCGTCCTCCCAGGAGACCCAGCCGCCCTGCCGCTGCGGGGTCACCGGGACGAAGACCAGTTCGGCGCCGGAGATCTCGCGGGGCGGGTACTCGAAGAGGTTCACCTGCAGCCGGTTCTCGCCGAGCCAGCGGGTCCGCCCCGGCCGCAGCTCGTCCAGCACCGTCGCCCAGCCGCCCTGGCTGACCTGCGCGGTGCGGGCGACCACGTCGGCCTCCAGGACGCGCCGGCGCCGGTCCCAGTACGGCCGTACCGTCTCGGTCCAGACGTGGGCGAACAGGTCGGCCGCGCGCTCGGGCAGGTCGTCGCGGTCCAGGGCGGCGGGCAGTGGGCCGCCGGCCAGCGAGACGACCAGGTCGGCGCGGGCCCGGTCGGCGGGCGTGGTCCGTACCCGGGCGAGGCCCTCGTCGACGGATTCGCCGTCCCTCGGGGTGGGGGCTAGGAAGTCCGCGGTCCAGACCCGTCCGAGCCCGGCGCGCACCAGCAGCGCGGTGACGGGATCGGCGGCCAGCCGCGCGCGGTAGCCCGGCAGGTGCTCGCGCAGCCACGCCCGCTCGCCCGGGTGCGCGGCCTCACCGGCGTGCAGCAGCTTGAGCGAGGCCAGCGTCTCGGCGAGCGGGGACAGCACGAACCGGCTGCCCGCGAGCGTGTCGGCGTTGATCTGCCACCACCCCATACCGCGCGCCCCCCACTGCCCTGGCCTGGACGACCTTTCGCGCTCACGCGAAACAGTAACGGCCCGTCGCCCCGCCTTCCGAGACTGCGTCCATGCGCAGCTACCAAGACCTCTTCCGCACACCGGAGTTCACGCCGTTCTTCCTCGCCTCCGCCGCCCAGACCGCGGCCCAGACGATCGGCGGTCTGGCGCTCGGCACCCTGGTCTACCGGGTCACCGACTCGCCGCTGCTGTCCGCGGTGAGCATGTTCGGGCCGCAGTTGGCGCAGGTGCTGGGGGCCACGTTCCTGCTGTCGGGCGCCGACCGGCTGCCGCCGAGGTCGACCCTGACCGGCATCGGCCTCGCCTTCGCGGCCGGCACGGCGCTGCTCGCGCTGCCCGGTCTGCCGATCGCGGCCGTCTTCGCCCTCGTCCTCGTCCAGGGCCTCGTCGCCTCCCTCGGTGGGGGAGTGCGCTGGGGGCTGCTGAACGAGATCCTCTCCAAGGACGGCTATCTGCTGGGGCGTTCGGTGTTCAACATGCTCTCCGGGCTGATGCAGATCACCGGGTTCGCGACCGGCGGCGTCCTGCTGACCGTCCTGTCCCCCCAGGCGTGTCTGCTGCTGGCGGCCGCCCTCTACGCCACGACCGCCCTCGGCATGCGGCTCGGGCTGACCGCACGCCCGCCGCGCTCCGCGGGCCGCCCGACCGTCTCGGCGACCTGGCGCACCAACGTCCTGCTGTGGTCCGACCGCCCCCGCCGCCTCACCTACCTGGGCCTGTGGATCCCCAACGGCCTGGTCGTCGGCTGCGAGTCGCTCTACGTCTCCTACGCGCCGCACGCCGCCGGCGCGCTGTTCGCCTGCGGGGCACTGGGCATGTTCGCCGGCGACGTGACCGTCGGCCGCCTGGTCCCGGCCACGGTACGCCGGCGATTGGCGACCCCACTGCTCCTGCTGCTGGCCACGCCCTACCTGTTCTTCGCCCTGCACCCGGCGCTCCCCGTGGCCGCCCTCGCCGCCGCCCTCGCCTCGGTGGGCTTCGGCGCGAGCCTGGTCCAACAGGAGCGGCTGATGCGCCTGACCCCCGACGAACTGAGCGGCCACGCCCTCGGGTTGCACTCCTCGGGAATGCTCACGATGCAGGGCGTGGCGGCGGCCCTGGCGGGTTTGCTGGCCCAACTGACCACACCGGCCCGGTCGATGACCCTGATGGCCCTCGCGTCGATCGCGGTGACGTTGACGCTGTCCGCGGCCGCCCGCCGCGGGGCGCCCCAACGGGTGCCGGTGGCACAGGAGTCGTAGCCCTGAAGGGGCCTCACTGCGGACGCCCGGCAACTGGCCGTCCTGCTGCCGGCCGACGCGGAGACGGCCCAGGCGGTGGAACGGCTGCGCAGCCGCCGCTCCCACGGCACCCTCCGCGCGATCTCCTGACGGCGGACGTCAGGTCGCCGCCGCCCCGTACACCTCTTTCACGTTCGGCCGGGGTGCCGGGCGGTGCCGCGCGGCCGGGCCCTCGGCGAAGGCGCGCAGGAGGTTCTCGGTGGTGCGGGTCACGAAGGCGCGGGTGCGGACGTTCATGCCGTGGTCGTGGCCGCCGTCGGGGGTGCCGGCCATCAGGGCCTCGACCCAGCGCATGGTGCCGCTGGCGAAGACGCCCGCGCCGCCGGGGGCGGTGTAGTACGCCGAGTCGCTGTGGCTGGAGTTTCCGTTGCACACCAAGGGCGAGTGCGCGGTGATCTCGAGCGGCTCGGGGACGGGTGCGCCGGGGGTGACCCGGTCGTACTCGACGCCCACCAGATGGTCGAAGCCGTCGCCCGCCCGGACGCCGGTCCCCTCGTACAGCCAGTGGTCGGCGGCGTGGACGACGTACGGGGCGTCGACCGGATAGCCCTCGTAGAGCACGCCGGTGAGCGAGGACTCGGGGTCGGGGGCCGGGGCCGCCCGGAAGTCGGTGGTGACCAGGTCGGGCCGGGACGGGTCGCAGGGATCGGCGTGGTAGTCCGACTTGTAGCAGACCACGGTGCGTTCGGGCGCTGTCCCGCCCGCCTCCAGACGTATCCGGCGGAAGCAGGTGTTGGCGCCGAGGAAGGCGACGTTGGTGCCGGCGTCGCGGGCCGCGGTGACGTGCTGCCGCTGCTGGGGCGTCCAGTACTCGTCGTGCCCCAGGCTGACCACGGCCCGGGCGCCGTGCAGGACGCCGGGATCGCGGTGGACGTCCGCGCCGGTGGTGTAGGCGAGCGGTATGCCGAGCCGTTCGGCCAGCACCACCGCCGCCCGCTCGTACACCAGGAACTTCTCGGCGCCCTCCGCGTCGTAGGGCCGGTCGAAGCTGACGGCGAGCGAACGGGTGAGGTAGGCGCCGTCGGCACCGGCGTAGAGGCTGTATCCGCCCCACCTGTTGTACGCCTGCCAGGTGGCCGGGGCGTGCATGAGGACGGTACGGCCGACGCCCTCGGTGGACCGCACGATGAGCGGGACGTAGCGCTGGTGGCCGTTGTCCGCCTCAAGCCGCAGCAGGTACGCCCCCTCGGGCCAGCCCGCGGTGGAGAAGCTGAGGGTGCGCCGCCAGTCGGCACGGACGGTGCGGGTGTCGGACAGCAGACGCGGCGCCGACTGCACTCTCCCCGGTATGCGCTCCGAGGCCCAGACGCGGCGCGCCTGCGCGCCCCCGTACCAGCCGACGCGGAAGGCGGAGACACGGAAGGAGGACGCGGTGGTCGACACGTACAGTCCGCATTCCTCCCCGGGCGTCACACTCACCCGGTCGGCGTACCCGACCACGGCGTCCGGCGGCCCCTGGGACCGGATCCGCCAGTCGGAGGTCCCGGGCCGATCGCGCTCGGCCGTCGTCGTCACCGGGTGCCGCGCGCCCCCACCGTGACCACGACCCCCCTCCGCCCCGGGCGAGCACGCGGCGGCCGCCGCGGAACCGACACCGACCCCGGCGCACACCCGCAGGAACCCCCGGCGCCCCAACTCCCCAGAACTCGGACCCACACCGCCTCCCGCACGTCACCACACCCGAAACGCCCTTCCTGGGCCACGGTGCCACAGCCGGGGCGGGGGCGCTCCGCCGACGTCGGGCTGTGACCCACCTCGGCGCCGTCGAAACAACTCCATGGTGAAGCCTTGGCCAAAGCCATAAGATCCCCCCCGACCAACCAGAAACCTGTGGGGGAACACTCATGCGCGCAACCACGCGCCGCCTCGCCCTGCTCGGCGCCGGCGCCGCGCTGCTCACCACCGCCCTCGGCGCCACCGCCGCCCGGGCGGACGACGGCGGCAGCGGCGACATCACGATCGACAAGGTCGTCGTCAACGGCGGCAAACCGGTCGTCGTCGGCACCACCAAGGTGGTGTCCGCCAAGGTCTCCGTGACCGCGTCGGACGACTCCGGCATCGCCGAGACCACGTACATCAGCGCCTTCGGCCCGAACCCGAACTACGCGCAGATCTGGTACGACGACGGCGCCATCACGTGCGTCAAGGCGAACGCCACCACGTCGACCTGCACCGGCACCCTGACCTTCGACCCGCAGGCGGCGACCGGCTTCGTCGACAACAACGCCGCCGCCACCTGGAACCTCTCCACCCTCGTCACGGCCAACGACCTCGACTACATCCACCGCGACGCGGCCACCACGTTCAGGGTGCAGCGCGCCTCGTCCGTCACGGTCAACGCCGCACCGGAGCCGGTCCGCAAGGGCAGGACCATCACCGTCACCGGCAAGCTCGCCCGGGCCAACTGGGACGACAACAAGTACCACGGCTACGCCAACCAGCCGGTGAAGCTGCAGTTCCGCAAGAAGGGCGGCACCACCTACACCACCCTGAAGACGATCAGCTCCAACACGACGGGCGACCTCAAAACCACCGTCACCGCCACCGCCGACGGCTACTACCGCTACAGCTTCGCGGGGACGCCCACCACGGCGGCGAGCGACGCGGCGGGGGACTTCGTGCACGTGCGCTGACGTGAGGCACTGGCGACGGCGCGTCGCCAACTGGCCGGCGCGCCGGTACTCGTGCCTGGACGTACGTGCGCACGCGGCTTCGCCGGTATGGGGGGCAGCTGTTCAGTCCAGGATGGCCGTGGCTTCGACCTCGACCAGATGGTCGGGGACGTCCAGGGCCGCGACACCCAGCAGCGTGGTCGGCGGGACCGGGGTGATCCCCAGCTTCGCGGACGCCCGGGCGATGCCCTCCAGGAGCGGGGGCATCTTGTCGGGGGTCCAGTCGACGACGTAGAAGGTCAGCTTCGCCACGTCGTCGAAGGTTCCGCCCGCCGCTGACAGGGCGGTGCCGATGTTGAGGTAGCACTGCTCGACCTGCGCGGCGAGGTCACCTTCGCCGACCGTGGTCCCCCCGGCGTCCCAGGCGACCTGACCGGCGATGAAGACCAGCTTCGACCCCGTCGCGATCGACACCTGCCGATAGACATCGATCTTGGGCAGTCCACTCGGGTTCACCAGCTTGATGGCCATGGTGCTGCTTCCTTGTCTCGGTCTCTTGTGGTTACTCAGGAACCGTAGGAGAGTGAACGCTGACATGGAAGAACGCACTTTCCAGTGACGGGGGAACCCGATGGTGACCAAGGGCTCAGCCGAGGATGCGGACCTCCGGCGCGCGGACTCGCTGGCGCGGGAGATCTTCTCCGACGTCGCCAACAAGTGGGCGTTCCTGATCATCGAGACTCTCGGTGAGCGCACCCTGCGTTTCAGCGAACTGCGCAACGAGATCGAGGGCATCAGCCACAAGATGCTCACCCAGAACCTGCGCATGCTGGAGCGCAACGGCCTGGTCGAGAGGAACGTGCACCCCACCGTCCCGCCGCGGGTCGAATACACCCTCACCGAGCCGGGCCAGGGCCTGCGCGCGACCGTTGACGGCATGTGCGACTGGACGCACCGCTACTTCGGGCACATCGAGGCCGCCCGCCACCGCTTCGACGCCTGACGGAGTATCAGCGCCTGCGACAGATCGCGGAAGAGGCCGGAGAGGCGTGGCTCAACCGGCTGGCCGACGAAGCCGACTCCGAGGGAACGGAAGGGTCGGTCTCGCTCGAGGAGATGGCCGCCTTGCTCCGCGTCCATGAGGCCTGACCCATTGGGGCACGTCACGCGCTTCACGCCGCGCGCCCAGCGGGACATGCTCGAGATGCTCTCGGGCAGCCGGTCCTCCAGGGACGGCAGCAGCAGGGCCTGATGCGCGTCGAACGCCCGGAAAGTCTTGTCCACCGCCGCCGGACTGCCCTGAGGCCGCTTCGTCTCGGTCGGCTCCATCTCGAACAGCCGACCCCGGTCCCGCATGCCGAGATCATCTCGTACGAAAGATCACGAGCTGCAGGTGGGTTGCCCGTTACTGGGGAGCGCGCCTCCAACGCCTGATGAAGCGGTTACTGAGGTTGAACTCGTGATGTCGCCGGGTTGCTCAGGTGAGTCTGAATTGTCGGTCCGGTCTCGGCGAGGCGGTCGTCTATGACCAGACCGCCGGCCGCCACCGATTACCGGGTGCGCTCAGCGCGGTCGTCGTACTCTTCGCGGGCGGTGATGACTTCTTCGATGTGCAGCACGGACCACTCCGTGAGTGCCTTCAGCGGTTCCCGCAGCGTCTGGCCGAGCGCGGTCAGCTCGTACTCCACGTGCGGCGGCACCTCTGGGTAGACGGTCCGGCTGATCAGCCCGTCGCGTTCGAGGGTGCGCAGCGTCTGGGTGAGCATCTTCTCGCTCACGCCCGCCAGCGCCTGCCGGAGCCGGCCGAACCGGGAGGTCCCGTTCCGGCCGAGTTCGCCCAGCACGAGGACCGCCCACTTGCTGCCGATCTGGTCGAGCAGGTCCCGCGACGGGCAGCCGCGCTCGTAAGGATCGAACGACGGTATGCGCCCGGTCACGTTCTCGACAGCAGCCATTCGGCTCACCTCAATGCTTTCTCTCCCGTAAGTACCCTACCAATAAGTGGCTACTCCCCAGCAGAGAGTGTGCAGATCATCCTGTGTTGCATCCGCCGCGGACGGACCGCGGCAGGCGTGCGAGGCACGCGCGGCAGGAAGGAATGACCATCATGCCGATCGTCGTCACCGGAGCCACCGGCCAGCTGGGCGGGCTCACCATCGAGGCACTGCTGCGGCGCGGGATCCCGGCCGCGGACATCATCGCGACCGGCCGGGACATCGACCGGATCAAGGACCTGGCCGACCGAGGCATCACGGTACGCCGCGCCGACTTCGCGGACGCCGACGGTCTGGCCGAGGCATTCGCGGGGGCGGACAGGCTGCTGCTGATCTCGGCCTCGGTCCCCGTGGGCGAGCGGGTCGCCAACCACCGCCGCGTGATCGACGCCGCGGCGTCCGCAGGCGTGTCGCTGGTGGCCTACACGAGCACGACGCACGCGGACACGGTCACCACCGTCATCGGTGCCACGCACCGCGCGACCGAGGAGTATCTGCGGGACTGCGGAATCCCCAGCGTGCTGCTGCGCAACGGCTGGTACCTGGAGAACTACACCAGCCAACTGCCGCAGATCCTGCAGAACGGCGCCGTCGTCGGCGCCGCAGGCGAGGGGCGGATCAGCGCCGCGTCCCGCGCCGACTACGCCGAGGCCGCAGCGGTCGTCCTCACCGCTGAAGGTCACACCGGCGCCGTGTACGAGCTCGGCGGCGACGAATCCTTCACGCTGACCGAGCTCGCCGCCACGATCTCCGCTGCGGCCGGAAAGCAGGTGACCTACTCTGACCTCCCGGTGACCGACTTCGCCCAGGTACTGGCCGCTGCGGGCCTGCCCGCCGAGCTGGCTGAGGTCCTCGCTGACGCTGACCGCGGCATGAACCGTGGCGAGATGTACACCGACTCCGGCCACTTGCGCCGCCTGATCGGCCGCCCGCCCGTGACCCTGACCGAGGCACTCGCGGTCGCCCTGCACAACTGAGGTTGTACTCGGGATGTGGCCGGGTTGCTCAGGTGGGTCTGATTGTCAGGCCGGTCTCGGCGAGGCAGCTGTCCATGAGTTCGCTGCGGTACTGGATGTGCCGTAGGCCGCGCCGGATGCGCTGGACGAGGTGTTCGGGGATGCTGAGGCGACGTTGGAGAGCCAGCCTGGCGAGGACCGCAGGGACCCCTGGGGCGCCATCGCCCCCGTCGTCCACGCCATCCGCGTCCTCGAAGGCGTCGTCCCCGGTAGGGAGAAGGCAGGGGCTTCGACGTGCTGCTCGGCAGAGCCTGGCCGGCGTAGGGTGCCGGACCTCATCGCGCCGTCCGGGGCCGGCCGCGATGCACACCACTGACGGTGAGATGCAGGGGTCAGGACGCTCCGGTCGTCGTCTGCGCGGGCTGCGTGGTGGGGGCCGGGGCGTTGGCCGGGGACTGAGGGCGGCGACCGGAGGAGTGCTCGACAACGCCGGACGCCAGTTGGGAGACGCTCGGCAGTACGTGGGCGTAGCCGGCGCCGAGCAGCAGGGCTGCGGCTGTCGCGGCGGTGGCCGTCCGGCGGGTCGTGGTGCTCACCCGCCGGAGTCCGCGTTCGCGCCGGCGCACCCGGTCGGAGTCGTGCGTGGGGTCGGGCATGGTCGGCCTCCTTCGGGCGAAGGCGGTGCCGCAAGGCGATCGTCCGGCTCGCGGACGCCATGTCATCAGCGTGCGTCGCGGCGCGTCTGGAAGCCGTTCGGGAAAGCTTCAGATGTGGCAAAGCCGAGTGACTGCGGCAGCGGCTCCCGCGCGTGCGCTGTCCTGCGGCCGGTCCGGGGAGCCGTCCGCGTCGTCCTAGTCTTGGTGCCGTGGAACAGGAAACCGGCTCCCGGGCGGAGCCGGACGCGCTCGCGGTGCTGGTCGTCGAGGACGACCCCGGCCTCGCCGGGTCGCTGGTGCGCGGCCTCGACCGCGCCGGGTACCGGGCGGCCAGTGTGGGCACCGCGCGCGGGGCGCTCACCCACGCCCCGGCACCCGACGTGGTCCTGCTCGACCTCGGACTGCCCGACATGGACGGTATCGAGGTCTGCCGCAGGCTGCGCCGCAGGTCGGACGTGGTGATCATCGTGGTGACCGCCCGCGGCGAGGAGGGCGACAGGGTCGCCGCCCTCGACGAGGGCGCCGACGACTACCTGGTCAAGCCCTTCGGGCTGGCGGAGCTGCTGGCGCGGATCAGGGCCGTTCTGCGTCGCGTCCGCCCCGCCGAGCCCGAGCTGCTGGCCTACGGCCCGCTCGTGGTCGACCCGCGTACCCGCAGGGTGACCGTCGGTGGAGAGGACATCGCGCTCACCCCCAAGGAGTTCGACATCCTCCAGTGCCTCGTCGCCGATCCGGGCCGGGTCGTGACGCGCCAGGAGATCCTGGAACGAGCCTGGGACGCCCACTGGTACGGGCCCACGAAGGTGCTGGACGTCCATATGGCCGCGTTGCGCCGCAAACTGGGCGTGCCCGGACTGGTCGAGACGGTCTACGGGCGAGGCTTCCGCCTCGGTGAAGTCGGCTGACGCGCCGTGACCCGTCGCATCGCGCTCAGCGTTCTCGCCCTGATCACCGCGGTACTGGTGCTGGCGGTGGTGCCGCTCGGGCTGATCATGACGCAGCGCGAGCAGACCTCGTTCCGGGGTGATGCGGCCGCGAAGGCGAGGTCGATCGCCTCCGCGGTCGAGGAGCATCTGTCCGACCACAAGCCGGACGCGGCGGCGCGGAGCCTTGTCGCTCAGGCCCAGGGCAGAGGCGACTGCGCGACCGTCTACGACAGCGCGCGCCGCGTGGTGCTGTCGACCGTGTGCTCCGACGTGGCCGGGGGCGCCCCCGCGCGGCTGGTCTCGTCCGTGCTCGCCCACCCGGAGACCCGGGTGCGCCAGGACGAGCAGTGGCTGACCACCGCGGTACCGGTCGGCGACTCCTCGGACCCGGTCGGGGTCGCCGTCCTGAGCCGGTCGGCCGATCCGCTGCACGACCGGATCCTGGTCTTGTGGGGCTGGCTCGCGCTGATCGGCGTCGGCGGCCTCGCCGCCGCCGTGCTGATGTCGGTGCTGCTGGCCCGCTGGGTCGGCCGTCCGCTGCGGGTGCTGGACCGGGCGGCACAGCGGCTGGGCGAGGGGGCGCTGGACGAGCGGGCGCCGGCCGAGGCAGGGCCGCAGGAGGTGCGCCGTCTCGCGGCGACGTTCAACACCATGGCCGCCCGCACCGAGGCCCTGGTGCACGGTCACCGTGCCGTCGTCGCCGACGTGTCCCACCAGCTGCGCACGCCACTGGCCGCGCTCCGGCTGCGGCTCGACCTGCTCGCCGTCGACGCCGAAGGGGACACCGCGGCCGAACTGGCCGACGCGCAGGGCGAGATCGCCCGCCTGTCCCGGCTGGTGGACGGCATGCTGGCGGTGGCCCGTGCCGAGCACGCGGTGCCGCGACCGGTGCCGGTCCGGGTGGACCGCGTCGTGGCCGAACGCGTCGCCGCCTGGGAGCCCGTCGCCGACGCGGGCCGGGTCCGGCTCGCCGTCGACTGCCGCCCCCGGCTGACCGCCTTCCTCGGCGAGGGCGACCTCGAGCAGGTGCTCGACAACCTGATCGCCAACGCCCTCGACGCGGTCCAGGACGGCGGCCGGGTGCTGATCACCGGTAAGCGGACCCACGAGACGGTTCAGCTGCGGGTCGTGGACAACGGCCCCGGGATGACCCAGGCGGCGCGGGAGAGCGCGTTCCGCAGGTTCGGCAACCCCGAGGCGAGCGGTAGCGGGCTGGGCCTGGCCATTGTCCACCGGCTGGTCACCGCCAACGGCGGCACCGCGGCCCTGCTGGACTCACCCGGTGGTGGCCTGAGCGTGACGCTGTCGCTGCCCGCGTCCCGGCGGCTACGCGACCGCGGTGGCAGGTCCGACCCCGGCGGCCCCCGGCCGAGCGACGCCTGAATCCCTCCAAGGGCCCGCGCAGGTGATCGCCTTCACCCTCCTGACCACCACATTCGCTGATCTTTGCGGGTTCTGAAGGATTCCTGAACCGGATACAGACAGTCGCCTGCGCAGGCTGGTCGACGGATACCCACAGGTACGGCCGCGCAGTGTCGAGCACTTCGACGGCACACCGACGGCCGAGGAGGAACCATGTCCCACCCCGACCACTCCACGTCGGCCGGCGCCGCCCGGCGCCGTGACCGCGGTCTGCGCCGGGTCAAAAGCACCACCCGCTGGGTGGCCGCCGCGGCCGCGGCCGGCTCCGTCGTGCTCGCCACCGGATACGCCCACGCCCTGCCCGGGAAGTCCTCGGCCACGCCCAGGGACACCTCCCGGCCGTCGGCTCCCGCGCCGACGCCCACGTCTCCCACGCCCGCACCCAGGTCGAGCACGCCCGCGGCCCCGAGGACTCCGTCGCGGTCGGCGGCCCCGTCCCCGCACCCGGCCGTGCCGAGGCAACGGACGACCTCCGTCGGGCCGCGCACCGCACGGCCGTCCACCTCCACGCCCACCGCCACGAAGCCTCCGGCACCGACTCCACAGCCCTCGCACACCACCTCGGGTGCCTCATGACCGCCGCCGCCACGCATCCGGCGTCGGTCTCCTTCCGCGCGCTGGGCACCACCGCCTCGCTGCTGGTCAGCGACGCGGGCGCACTGGGCGCGGCACGGCGGGTCCTCGACGCCGAGCTCGCCGCCGTCGACGCGGCGTGCAGCCGCTTCCGGCCCGACTCGGAACTGTCGCGTGCCAACGCCGCAGCGGGAGCCGCATTCCATGTGAGTGCCCTGTTCGCCGAGGCCCTGGACGTGGCGTTGTACGCGGCGGAGGAGACGGGCGGCGTTGTCGACCCCACCGTCGGCACCGCGGTGGCCGCGCTCGGCTACGACGTCACGTTCGCCGCGCTGCGACCGCAGGACCTGGGTCCCGTCCGCCTCGCGGGACCGTCCGCGGGCTGGCGGGCGGTGGAGTGGGAGCGGGCCGCCCGGCGGCTGCGGCTGCCCCCGGACACCGCGCTCGACCTCGGCGCGACCGCCAAGGCTCTCGCCGCCGACCGGGCCGCCCACCGCGCCGCCGAGGTGACGGGCTGCGGTGTCCTGGTCAATCTCGGCGGGGATCTCTCCGCCGCGGGCCAGGCGCCGCCGGGAGGCTGGCGGATCGCCATCGCCGACGACCACGCGGCGCCCGACACCGCGGCCGGGCCCACGGTGAGCATCACCGGGGGCGGACTGGCCACCTCCGGCACCACCGTGCGGACCTGGTGCCGCGGGGGACGGCGACTGCACCACATCGTCGACCCCGCCACCGGCGACATCCCCGCCCCGGTCTGGCGGACCGTGAGTGTCGCCGCCATCAGCTGCGTGGCCGCCAACACCGCCGCCACCGAGGCCGTCGTCGTCGGCGAACGTGCTCTCGACCGACTGCGCCTGGCCGGGCTGCCCGCACGGCTGGTCCGCGTGGACGGGGCCGTCGAGCGAGTCTGCGGCTGGCCCGAAGACAACCCGGGAGACGCCCGATGACCGGACTCGTCCCCCTCGCCGCCGGCCCCAGCCCGCTGTGGTACGCGACCCGGGCCGGCGGCACCGTCGCCCTGGTGCTGCTCACCACGACCGTCGCGCTCGGTGTCGCCGTGGGAGGCCGCCACACACCGCGGCGGCTCGCCCGCTTCGAGGTGAGCGCACTGCACCGCAACCTGTCGGTGCTGACCCTGGTCTTCCTGGCCCTGCACATTTTCACCGCGATCCTCGACACCTTCGTCCACCTGGGGTGGTGGGTGACGGTGGTGCCGTTCGCCGCCTCGTACCGGCCGCTCTGGCTGGGACTGGGCACGGTCGCGTTCGACCTGCTGCTCGCGGTCGCGGCCACCAGCGCGGTACGGCTGCGCATGGGGCAGCGGTGGTGGAAGGCCGTGCACTGGCTGGCCTACGCGGCCTGGCCCGTCGCGCTCTTCCACGCCGCCGGCACCGGCACGGACACCCGGCTCACGCTGCAACTCGCCTTGTACGCCGCATGCGCCACCCTCGTCGTCGCGGCCGTCTGGTGGCGGTTGTACCGGGCGGGGCCGGGTCGGGTCGCGGTGCGGCTCTGGGCGGGAGTCACCGCGGCGGCGGTGCCCGTGGTGCTGGCCGCGTTCATGAACTCCGGGCCTTTGCAACCCGGTTGGGCGCAGCGTGCGGAAGCGGGCACGAGCACCGGCACGGGCACTGTCCACTCGACGCCCGCACCGACCGATGACGACGAGGGAGGGTCCGAATGACCGAGGCGATGACGAACGGACGGACAACCCTGGCGGCCGATGACGGGCGCGCGGGCGTGCTCGGCCCGTACGGCTCACGGCTGCTGCACGGCTGGTACGCCACCGGCGGCCCGGCCGGCCTGGACGAGCACCTCGGCCGGTACGGTCCACCCCCCCTTCCTCGCACCACGGACGCGGCCGACCGACTGATACGCGCGGTGGAGGACGCCGGACTGACCGGCAGGGGCGGCGCCGCCTTCCCCACCGGACGCAAGCTGCGCACCGTCGCCGCCGGCCGGGGTACCGCGGTGGTGGTCGCCAACGGCATGGAGAGCGAACCGGCCAGCCGCAAGGACGAGACCCTGCTGGACCTCGCCCCGCACCTGGTCCTGGACGGCGCCGCACTGGCCGCCGCCGCGGTGGGCGCCGATGTGGCGCATCTGTGCCTGCCGCGCACCAGGCAGGACCAGACGGACGCCCTCCGCGAGGCCGTCGGGGAACGCCAGAGGGCCGGCACCGACCCGTTCCCGGTCCAGGTGCATGAACTGCCCCACCACTACGTCTCCAGCGAGGAGACGTCGCTGGTGCGATGGCTCAACGGCGGCGACGCCCGCCCGCTGGCCACCCCGCCGCGCCCGTTCGAGAAGGGGGTCGGCAGGCGCCCGACCCTGATCGACAACGTCGAGACCCTCGCCCACCTCGCACTGATCGCGCGCTACGGTCCCGGCTGGTTCCGCGGTGCCGGGCGCCCCGACGCCGCGGGCACCACACTGGTGACCCTCTCCGGGGCGCTGCGTACACCGGGTGTCTACGAAGTGCCGATGGGCCGACCGCTCGGTGAGGTACTTGACGTCGCGGGCGGAGCCGCGGAACCGCTCGCAGCCGTTCTGTTGGGTGGCTTCTTCGGCAGTTGGCTGCCGGTGGGGCAGGCGCTGCACGTCCCGTTCGCCAAGCAGGACCTGGCGTCCCTCGGCGCGGGACCCGGTGCCGGAGTGATCGTGGCGCTTCCCGCCCGCGCCTGCGGTCTGGCCGAGGCGGCCAGGGTTGTCGGCTACCTCGCGGCGCAGAGCGCACGGCAGTGCGGACCGTGCCGACTCGGCCTGCCGGCCGTCGCCGCGGACTTCGCGGACCTTGCCTGGGGGAACCCCACCCCGGAGCTTGTGCGGCGTCTGGAAGGCCGTACGGGACTGCTCGCCGGACGCGGCGCCTGCCGGCACCCGGACGGCGCCTCACGCTTCGCGGCGACCGCCCTTCGCGTCTTCGCCGACGACGTACGGCACCACCTGAGCCGCGGCCCGTGTGCCGCAGCCGGGCACGAGCCCGTACTGCCGGTCCCGGCCACACCGGTACCCGCCGACCGGGAATGGAGGTGACCGGGATGGCTCGTACACACACCGTCGGAATCGACCGCATCGCATGCGACGGCTACGGCCTGTGCGCCGAACTGCTCCCGGAATTGATCGAGTTGGACGAGTGGGGCTACCCGGTCGTGGGATCGGCCCCGCTCACGGGTGAAGCACTCGGGCACGCACGTCGCGCGGTGGCCGCGTGCCCAGCGCTGGCACTGCGCCTGGACCGGGCACCGGAGCGCGCACCGGACCGGAAGGGGGCCCAACGGTCGTGAACGAGTTCTTAACCTCACGTCGGACATACTTCTGCCCGCTCCGGCGCACGGCGCGGAGCAGGCAGGACAGCACTGCCATCCGGGCTGGGCGGGGCCTGATCACCAGGAGGACGGACGCGTGACCGTGATCGGCGGCAGGACACCGACGGACGTCCCGTACGAGGGGCCCGGCACGACATCCGGTGGCCCGGAGGGCAACGAGCGGCTGACCGCCGCGACCGGTGCGGTCCTGCTGGTCCTCTTCGCCATCGAGGGCGTCACCATCCTCTTCCTCGGGCAACTCCTCACCCTGCACTTCTTCATCGGACTGCTGCTGACCGGCCCGGTCTGCCTGAAGATCGGCTCGACCGGCTACCGCTTCTACCGCTACTACACGGGCTCGCCCGCGTACCGCCGCAAGGGGCCGCCCGCACCGCTGCTGCGTGTGCTGGGCCCGCTGGTCGTGGCCACAAGCGTCGCCGTCCTCGGCACGGGGGTGGCCCTGGCCGTGCTCGGACGCGACACCGGTCCGGTTCCGGTGCTCCTGTTGCACAAGGCCGCCTTCATCTGCTGGGTGGCCGTCATGGCCGTGCACGTCCTCGCCTACGTCTGGCGCCTTCCGAGCGTCATCGGCGCCGACCTGCGCCGCCGTCCGGCGCGCCACGGGATCACCGCCCCGCGGCGCGCCGGACGCTGGTCGCTGCTGGTGGTCGCGCTCGGTGCCGGCCTGGTCGTGGCGATGGCCGGAGTCCACCTGGTCTCCGCCTGGTCCGGGTAGCGCGGCCGGGCCGGCGAACCGACCGCGCGCGAGACCGGTGCTCAGGCGTCGGTGGACCCGCGCGCCATCGAGTCCACGAGGCCCGACAGCCCCAGCACCACCACGACCGCTTCGACGAACATGGAAGCCAGCCCCAGCGGTTCCAGCCAGTTGCCGATGTCGTCCATGGCACCCGGAAGGCCGACGCTCCGGTTGACCACGTAGCCGAGGAGTACGGCGGCGGCGAGCGCGGTCGCGGCCAGCCAGGCCCGCCGGTCATGACGCCGCATCAGGTACTCCGCGACCGCCACGCTCGCGATGATGAGCAGGATGTACGCGGCTCCGAGGTAGGGGGTCTCCTTGAGCTTGCCGGGCAGGTCCAGCAAGTGGATCAGGGCGATGCCCAGGAGACCGAGTGCCGTGACCGCACGTCGCGCAGGTTCGTCCTGGCGGCTGGGCTCGACGGCCCGGGTCGCGGCGACTTCGGTGCGAATCGCCATGGCCGAAGTCCTTCCTTGGTGGGGGGTCGGGGGACAGAACGCTGTGGTCCGAGTGGTGCGCGGTGCGGGCACATCGTCGCGAGCCGGGACCGGTGGGACAAGGCCAAAATCTGTCATGTACGCCCCAATTTCTGGCCGAGAGGCGGGTGTGCCGACGACGGTTGTCTTCGGAGCGTGAGGGAGGGGCGGCTCTCCTTCATCGACGCGATGAGTCGCTACGCGACCGAGCCCGCCACAGACCTCGCCTGAAGCCGATCGGCACAGCGCGGCACAGCCACCCTCCTTTCGACCGGCAGGACGGTGGTGTTGCCACCTTTCGGTGTCCGGGCCCCTCGGGTGACGGACCGGGCCTTGACCAGTGGCTCTTCTGGTAATGGACGCAACGACGGGTCTCCGTGAGCCGGTGGCCCATGAACGGGAATCATGGACATCGCCTTTGGATCGTCGCGGGACTGCTCGCCGTCTTCTACGTCTACGCCGGCACGCTGAAGGTAATCCGCAGCCGCGATCAACTCCGACCGATGATGGCCTGGGTCGACCGCATCCCCCTGCCTGCCCTCAGGGCGCTGGGCGGTCGAAATACTCGGCGCGACCGGCCTGATCCTGCCGCCGCTGACCGGTGCTGTTTTGCCTGGTCGGCTGGGGCATGCAGGGCTGCCGTGCCTACAGATCTTCGGGTAGGAGCCGGAATGCCGGGTGGCCGGTCAGGGGCCGGACCATGCGGAAGTGGGGGCCGTGGGCGTACGCCGTCGTTGATGTCGGCTGTGGGTGTCAGGCAGCCCGAGGGACGATGCTCACCACGCGGTAGTCGTACCCGTCCTGCTTGAAACCGGGGGCTTCCCACGTGAGGTCGACCTGCTGTCCGGGCGACAGCGTGCGGAAGCCGGTCGCCTGGATGTCGGAGAAATGGCCGAAGCAGCCGCCGGGGGTATCGGGGGAGTCGAGAACGCCCCACCCTTCCTCGTCGTCCCACTCGCGGACAGTCGCAGTCACCATGGACGGCACCCTACGGCTGTTCGCTACGGGCCTGGTCCCCGACGACGACGCGGCCGCCACGACCGTCAGCGTCGCCGAAGCCGTCCAGGGCCACCTGACCCTTTACGAGTTCATCCAATGGCCGCTCTGTCCCGGGCACGGGCATCCGATGCGGCCGAGCGTCGAACATGACAAGGCTTGTCGGACCTGCCCGGCCTCGCACCGGAGTATTTGCGCCATCGGCGAGCTGCCGCCGCCCGATCCCTCGGCGACCGTCACCTGACCTGGTAGCGAAACGGGACCAGTCCCTCGGTGTTCTCACAGGTCACCGGCTTGGAGCGCGTCAAGTTCCAAGCGGCTGTCCACACATGGTCTACATGCCGCCAGGAACGTCGTCAGAATATGATCGCGCGGTGATCGTAGGAGTGATCGTCTTCGCAGTGGTGGGCACCGGCTCAGCGACTGCCCAGATCATCAAGCGACAGTGGCACCAAGCTTCTGGCGCATTGTTGGTGACGGTCGGCGTGGAGATGGGTTACGCCTCGATGGCCTTCCACCAGCCTTGGCTCGCTATCGCTGGCACCGGCGTCCTGGTGACGGCATCCGTCCTTGCGTGGCGGGTCAGGCGGCACGAGGTGCGGAGGGTCGGGGGGCGGCAGTCGGACTGATCCTCGCTGTGGAACATGGCTGCGCGGGCCTGACCAGGCTTCACGCCTGGACAACCTAGTGGTCTACCTGCGCATCGCCGTCTGTCTGAAGGCGCGGTCAGACGGGCTGCCACAGCTCGACCCGGTTGCCCTCGGGATCGGTGACCCAGCCAAACCGGCCGACACCTTCCATGTCCTGGATGTCCTCGGACACGTCCGCTCCCTTGGCACGCAGTTGCGCCAGCATCGCATCCAGGTCGCGCACCCGGAAGTTGAGCATGGTCTGCTGAGAGCGGGACCCGAAAGAGTCGGTCCCGGACTCGAACGTCGCGAACACCGTTGGCCCGGCTCCCTGACGCCACAAGCCGTGCTCGTCGGCGTCCAGGCCCAGGCAGTCCCGGTACCACGCGTTCAGGACCTTCGGATCGGCAGCCCGCATGAAGTAGCCACCAATTCCAAGTACACGTTCCATGCCGCCATCCTGCCAGGACGGCGATCAGGCGGGCCCAGCATCACACCATCACGCTCTTCAATCCGGATCAGTCGCGGGCCAACTCGTCAACAAGGTCGATCCGAGCCTGTTCCGGCTGCAGACGTGGATGGGAACGACGGCGTCAGAAGCCAGGCTGGCCGATCGGCGGCTGACTTTCCGATCCGCCCCCTTGGCGGCGACCGGCTATGGCTGCGGCGAGCGCCAAGGTCGCCTCGACTTGAGCCATCTGCAAGCGGTAGTCCGGCTGGACTCGTCCTCCCATGGCACCCCTTAGCGGCGCCAGGAGTTCGATGGCAGCCTGCTCGTGCTCTTCGTAGCTGGCCACGCATACCTCCAGGTCAAGTGGTGCGGCGCGCTGCTGGGGAGCGACTGATCATGGCCCGTGAGCTTCCGGCGCGTCGGGCAGTCGGTCGACCTGCTCGTTAGAGCACGACGTTGGGGCCATGATCTTAGAGGCTCGCTCCGAAGTGGCTGTCCAAAACAGTGGAGTTGATCGCCTCAGCCCCGCGGGGTTCTCCCGTCATGGCCGCTCGAACGCCCGAGCATCTGGTGGCGGCGACACGCGGGCCGATGTGGCCGTTGATGCGCCTGGGAGGAGTCTTCGGCCCGAAGATCAGCGAACCTTGATCTCGACGGTCGCGTCCTCTACGTCCGACAGCGGTTTCAGCGCCGTCGTGGCGTCCTCTACGACGACGACCCGAAGAGCCGCCGTCGCCGGGCCGTCCCGCTGCCCGCCCTTGATCCGGTCATTCTCGCTGTATCGGGCCGTCCGCTCACGCGTTGCCGACTGTCAAGCAGCGCGTGGTCAGATCTGGCCGAGGTCGATCTCCACCGGGAAGGGGGCCACTACCTTGAGGACGCCGGTGAACACGTCTCCGTCCCGGTAGGTCTTCGTCGCGGGGTCGAGAACGTAGGTGTACACGAGAGGAACGCCTGTCGCCGCCTGCTCGATCCGCCAGTAGAAGCCGATGCCTGCCTTGGCGTACTGGTCGACCTTCACGATCCGGTCGGTGGTCTCCGAGCCTGGAGACACCACCTCCGCGACGAGCAGCACGTGCTCAGGGCGGGTGGGGGTGATGTCGATCGTGTCCGCGCGGTACACGACGACGTCCGGACGGCGATTGGTGAGCGGGACGTCCTGAAGCCGGACGTCGAAGTCCGTGTCGGCGTTCCACTCCGGGCCCGCGGCGGCATCCAGGGCGTTCGCCAGAATCCGGGCCAGCCGGTTGTGCCGCTTGGACGCGCTCGGACTCACGACGACCATCCCGTCCACGATCTCGATGCCGGCGCACTGCTCCTCGGACCAGGCGTCGTACTCCTCCGCCGTGATCTGCTCATGCATCCACGCCGGGGCCACCATCTCGGCCGTCATGAAGCACCTCCCGGACACTGTGCTGCGGGCCCGATCCCGCTGGATTCAGCGTACTGTCTGCCATCCGTCCGGCACGCTGATCTCGCCTCCGCGCCCTTCCCGTCGGCCGGCATCCGACCAGCGAGCCCACCCGCCGATACGTTCGGCCTGGCCTGAACCGGAAAGGGGCCCGACGTCCATACCTGCGCGTAGAGGCCGGCTACGGGCCGAGTAGTTCCCGTCGCTCACGCGAAACGGCCCCGTACAAGGAACCCGAGGCCGAACAAACGATCAGCCACATGGACCGGCTGCTCAAACGTCGCCTGCCTGCTGCATAGGCCCCGCCATTCTGAGCGGCGTTGCTCGGGGAGGCGCTTGAAAGGGCGTCTGTCCGAGCAATTAAAGGCCCCGCCGCAGCCGCCTCCCGCCACGCCACCGCCCTACGCGAGTCCGGCCTCATCGCCACCATCCGCAATGGCCAGACCATCCACCACACCCCGGCCCGACTCGGCACCGACCTCGTACACGGATTAACCATCGAGCAGACAGCCTGAACAAAAAAAGCCCGATGCCTCGCGGAGGCATCGGGCTTCATCGTGTGGTCAGGGGTTCAGGCTGAACGCCTGGTTCGAGTCGCCCAGGTCGTTCCAGAGTTGGAGACCGCGGCCGGCACCGGAGTCGTCGTAGTCCAGCACCAGGCCGGTGGCGACGTTCTTGATCTTGTAGTAGTCGCCGTGCAGCCAGCTAAAGGTCCAGAGCGCATCGCTTCTGTTGCAGACGTTGCCGCTTCGGTCACCGCTGACGACCACCGGCGAGCCCAACCGGTCCCAGTTCGGGATCAGACATCCGCGGTTGGGGGCCCACCAGATCTGGGTGTTGGCGCCTCCCGGACCCGCAAATTGCCAGTGGTGGGCCAGACCGTCCGAGCACGAGTACTCGTGGACGCTCTGCCCCAGAGGCCAGTACAGGTCCGGGCGGAGGCACTGACCGCCGTCCCAGGGCGTCTGGAGGTTGCGGTTCGTCGTATCCGCGTGCGCCGACGCGGCCTGCGTCAACGACAGCGCCAGGGCCGCCGCCGGAAGCAGCAGGCGCCGAAAGATCTTTCCCATGGTGTGTGTCCTCCCCTGAGTCACGGGGCGGATGGCCCCCGTCAGGCCCATCGTCGCCGCCCGTCTCCTGGACCACCAGACATTTGCGTCAGCATGCAAAAGCTCAAAAGCCACCGAAGGCAAAAAGAGGCCAGATAGGCCTCGAAAGCCCGCCTGACCTGCGATGAAGTGCGCCCGAAGGGATTCGAAGCGAGCACTTCCGTGCCAGGGCGATTCCCTGGCCTCGGCTGCTATCGGCTGGTGCCGTTTGCCGTCGTCTGTTGCTTGGCGCTTGTCGTCTACTGTCGGCTGGTGTCGTCTGTTGTTTAGGGCACGTGATACTGCCCGCCCTCTCTGGCGGCCTGTGGACTGGTTCCTCCGCGTACCGTCGCGAACTAACGCGTTCATCGCTACGGCGGTCGGAGGTCAGGCCATCTTTATCGTGGTGACGACGGACTCACTGCACTCTTGACCCAGGTGTGGGAGCCCTGCGGTATCGCTGGTGCGTTGCTGTTCGCGCTGGCGCGCTGGCTGCGCCGCATACGGGGCATTGAGGTCGCAACCGCGGGGGAACACGTCGAAGATTGAAACGGCGCGGTCTGCCTCGCTTCCTCGTCCGATGGCTCGGGCAAGAGCTTCGCGGGAGGGCGTCCTGGCCCAGCTAGTGGCGACTGCCGTCAAATGGTGCCGTCAAAACGGCCCGCACCATGATCGGTCCGGGCCGTTTTGCCTGGTGCCCCCGGCAGGATTCGAACCTGCGACACCCGCTTTAGGAGCGAGGTTGGGCGATCTTGGGTGTGACCTGCGGGTTTCGTACCGTAGGAGCAGTCCGCCGTGAGTACCCCGGCGCACTGTGGTTCCCCGTGAGTCCCCGTCCCATCTGGCACGAGAGTGGCACGGCCATATTGCGGTCTTGTGGCGGCTGGCGCGGCCCCTCAGACTCGCGTCCATGGGTTCGGACTCCAAGACCAATTCGAGCGGTTCATGCGAGAGATGCGGGGCTGGTTGCCGGACGGAGAAGCCAGTCTATGGCTGGGTTTGCGCTCGATGCGCCCGTGAGCTTGATGCCTACTACTTGATGCTGGTCGGCATGAGGGGTGGAGATCCAATACAGCTCTACCTGGCCGACAAGAGGGCTGGGCGGGTGCCTCCTCGGACGTGAGGTCGGTGGAGCGACTTTGGCCTGGAGCTGCTTTGGCGCGAGTGATCATGGCCCCGTAAGCTTCCGGCGCGTCGGGCAGTCTGTTGACCTGCCCGTTAAAGCACGACGTTGGGGCCATGATCTTCGAGGCTCGCGCCAAAGTGGCTGGCTAAAGTCGTGGAGCCGACCGCCCCAGCCACGACGGGGTTCTCCCCCTCGTCATGGCCGCGTTCGCCGTCCGGCCGGTGGCCCGGTGCGGGATCAGCGGGCCGTTCGAACGCCCGAGTATCTGGTCGCGTCGGTCGGCATGCCGCCGCCACCACGATCCGGCCTCTTTCGGTAACACAAAGCGTCTTTGACCTGCACTGTTGGGGATCACCGTTCGTCCCCGTGCCCGTGTTGGAATGTGGCCGCTGCGGGCGGCGACGGGCGGGCGGCGACGTGCGGCCGGTGGCGAAGACATGGAGGCGGCGCGGCGGCGACCGACCGGCGCCGCCGCGCTTGGCGCGGCCCTCGGTGTGATCCGACCTACTGCTGTAGGCAACCGGGTGGAAAGGGGTGCGGCGTGGCCCCTGAACGAGGGCGTTGAGGTCTAGCGGCTGTTGATCTTTTCCATCCCTGAGGCCGGATCGTGGTGGCGGTGGTGTGCGGGCCAGGAGCGGCCGTCGATGCGCTTGGGCGGAGTGTGCGGCGGTCGGGTTGGCGATGATCGATGAGCGCCGTCGGCAGACGGATGAGCGAGCGCAGCGAGCCTTGATGAGGTAGAGAAACCCGTAACTGGCTCCGTGGAACACGGAGGATCACGGGTACCGTCCCAGGTATGAAGCTCTCCCCCGGCGAGGCTCGCAAACTCTTCGTTGGATCTCCGATCGCTCGGCTAGCTACGGCAAGCGGCGGTGGCGTGCCGCACCTCGTGCCTGTGACCTTCGTGGTCCAAGAGGACATGATCTACTTCGCAGTCGATCACAAGCCCAAAGACACCTGGAACCTGCGGCGGCTACGCAACATTCATGAGAACGATCGGGTCGCTGTCCTTGTCGACCACTACGCCGACGACTGGTCGCGTCTCTGGTGGGCTAGAGCTGACGGTCACGCAGAGGTGTGGTCGGATGCCGAGCATCGGAAAGGTCCGGTTGAACTGCTCCGCCAGAGGTATCGCCAGTACCGCGAGAACGTCCCGGAAGGCCCGGTTGTAGCGATCAAGGTTGAACAGTGGTCTGGGTGGAAGTTCGCCGGGTGACGTTGTCGGCAGCAAGCTCTATGCTTGCTTGCATAGACAAGCCGAGGTGAATTTCATGACGAGCGATACTCGTCCTCTCTATCAGCGAATCGCAGACGATCTACGTGCTTCGATCTTGTCGGGCGAGTTGGAGCCCGGCGCAAAGCTCCCCTCCGAGAACGTCCTCAAGGAGCGATACGGCACTACGCGCGTGACTGTCGGTAAGGGGCTTGCGCTCCTCAAGTCCGAGGGCCTTGTGATCAGTTCGCAAGGCAAGGGGGCGCTTGTCCGGCCGCGCCCCAACGTCCAGATGCTCACTACGGGGGCCAACTACCGAGAGCGTCGCAACACGGGCGTTAGCAACTTCAACGCTGAGGCCATGGCACAGGGGTTGAAGCCTGAACAGCGAATCTTGAGCGTTGAGACGGTGTCGGCGCCGCCGGAGGTGGCTAGTCGCCTCGGCCTTCCGGATGGCACTCCCGTGATCGCGCGGCGTCGTGCCTTCTATGTCAACGATCAGCCGATGCAGCTCGTTGACGGCTACTACTCCGCCGAGCTGTTCAGCGGCACGGCGGTCGAGGACGTCCGGCGGATTCGTGGTGGAGTCAGCGCCCTGATCGAAGATCCTCAAGGTCCAGTCGGTGAGCGGATCACGCAGTTCGTGGAAGATCTTGACATCAGGATGCCCACGCCATCGGAGGCCGGTGATCTTGCAATTCCTCCCGGGGTCCCGTTGGCCAGGGTCTTGCGGACTGCTCACACGTCCAGTGGCGTGGCGGTTGAGGTGCTGGATTCTCGGGTGCCGTGTGATCGGCATGTCTTTCGGTACGTGATCGACATTCCCTGACGCTCTGTCATATCTGGGGTCGACCTGATGGGTTGGCCCCATTTTTTTGTGTCTACCCACTTGCATATGCAAGTCGAGGTCCGTACGGTGGAACCAGCTTGCATAGTCAAGTTGAAGAGACCGTAGAGAGGCGCGACGCCCTACCGCCAAGCAAGTCGTCGCGCCTCCTGGTTCCCACGAAGGGAAGCTCCATCATGCCTGCTTCTGCACAGGTCGCGCGCAGCATCTTCCCGTCCGTCATGGACCTGCTTAGCGTGTTCGACCGCCCAGTGCCCTGCCCTGGCTGCCGCGTACACGCCCCGCGCTGGACCTGGGTGCGCATCGACGGCCTACGCGTGCTGACCCACGACGGGGACCTGATCTGCCCCGCCGACCGTACGTTCGGCGCGCCGACCGGTCCCGCACCGTTGGCCGTGGTTGAGCCGCTGGGGGTGGCCGCGTGAGCGCCCCCGTGGTGCCGCTGACCGATCGCACCCGCCCCGCCGTGCAACCCCCAGCGCAGCATCTCGCCGACACGCCGTTGGCCCAGGGGCGGGCGTCTCGGGGATGGTCACAGCTTCAGGTGATCCGGTCGTTGATCGCGCTGGCCGAACAGTGGGGCTGGCAGATCGCTTCGGAGAACTCGCTCAAGGTGCAGCTCTCCCGCTGGGAGAACGGCGCCACTCCGAGCCAGACGTACCAGGTCCTGCTGTCCGCCGTTCTGCGTGCCACCCCGGCAGAGCTGGGCTTCGGTCGCACCGACCGTCCGTCCGCTCCGGGTCCGGACGTGGCCGCGCTTGCCGAGCGCGTGCAGGCTCTCGAAACCCTCGTGCTTCAGCTCTCTGCACGGCTCGGGGCGGCGGCCGCATGAACTACTTCCCCGAACCCGAGCACGCGGCCGAAGCAGCCGACGAAGACCGCAGCACCATGATCGCTCAGTGGCTGACCGTCAACGAGAACGGCCCGCGTGACGCCTTCTGGTGGCTGCTGGACGACGCCCTGAACGCGGAGGACTGGGCCAAGCTGCACGGCCAGTACCCGCCCGCCGGGCACGGCTACCCGAGGGAGGACCACGCGTGACGGTCTTCCCCGTCGCCCCTGAGGCCGTGGCTGGTGCTGCGGCCTCACTGGGCACCGACCCGATCACCCTGGCCGACATGCTGCGGGTGGCCAATTCCCCGGGCTTCGACCGGTGGCAAGAGCAGATCAAGCGCACGGGCGGCTGCTCCAACCCCATCCGCCTGATGGGCCAGACCGTCACCCGCGACGCCAAGACCGGCGACGTCCTGTACTCGTACTCCACGGCGGATGAGCCGGGCGGCATGCTCCGGGTGGCCTGCGGTAACCGTCGGGCCTCCCGCTGCCCCTCGTGCGCCTGGACCTATGCGGGGGACGTCTACCACCTGATCCGTGCCGGGATCACTGGCGACCCCAGGATGGGCATTCGCGGGGAGATCCGCCAGCACCCCGGAGTGTTCGCCACTCTCACCGCGCCCTCGTTCGGCCCGGTCCACAACCGGCCTGACTCTGGTCGCTGCCGCTGTGGCGTCCGGCACGCCGACGATGACCCCGCCCTGGGCACGGCGCTCGATCCCGAGCGGTACGACTACGCCGGGGCGGTGCTGTGGAACAACCACGCCGGGGACTTGTGGCGGCGCTTCACCATCTACCTCCGCCGGGAGGTCGCCGCCCGTGCGGGCCTGACCCAGACGGCCATGAAGGAGGTGTGCCGGGTCTCCTTCGGCAAGGTCGCCGAGTTCCAGAAGCGGGGCGCCGTGCACTTCCATGCCGTGGTGCGCCTCGACGGACCGGACGGACCCGACTCGCCGCCCCCGGCCTGGGCCACCATCGCCCTCCTCGACGGCGCCATCAAGGCCGCCGCTGCTCGGGTCGCCGTGCCGGTCCCGTCCGCCGGCGCTTTCGCCGGGCGCGTCCTGCGCTGGGGATCCCAGGTGGACGTGCAAGCGATCGGCAGCATGGACGGTGTGGAGCTGACCGATCAGACGGTCGCCTCCTACGTCGCCAAGTACGCCACCAAAGCCGCTGAGGCGACCGAGACCGTAGACCGCCGGATCGGGGAGCTAGCCGAACTCGACAAGCTGCCGTTGCCCGCGCACACCCGCCGCTTGATCGAAGCCTGCTGGGCGCTCGATGACGCCTACCCGGATCGGCTCCTGTGGCGCTGGGCTCACATGCTCGGCTTCCGCGGCCACTTCATGACCAAGTCGCGCGCCTACTCCTCGACGCTGACCGAGCGCCGCCAGGTCCGCGCCGACTACCGCGCCCGCCAAGAGCGTCGCGAACGCGGACTCCCCGACCCCGACGAAACGGAGGGCACCACGCTCACCCTCGCCCACTGGACCTACGCCGGACAGGGCCACACGCCGGGTGAGTCGTGGCTGGCCGAATCGATCGCAAAGGACATCCGACTGAACCGAGAGATCGCACGCGAAGCGCTGGCTGACATGCCGGATCACGAGACGGCGGGGGAGTGGTGATGGCTGATCAACTCTTGGACGTCAAGCAGGTAGCCGCTCGCCTTGGTACAGGCGTCCGCTTCCCTCGTCGGCTGATCGAGGAACGCCGCATCGCCTTCGTCAAGGTCGGTCGCAACGTCCGGATCTCGGAACGCGTGCTGGATGAGTACATCGCCGCGAACACCGTCCAGCCGGTGACCATTCGTCCTGGTGTGCTGCGGAGGGTTGCCTGATGGCGAACAAGCAGGGCAAGCGCCGCCGGTTCGGATCGGTCCGTCAGCTCAAGTCCGGTCGTTGGCAGGTCCGTTACCGTGATCCGAACACGGGACAGCTCCGCAGCGCAGAGCAGACGTACGCCACCAAGACCGATGCCGAAGTGGCATTGGCTCAGATCGAAGCGGACATCACTCGCGGTGCATGGGCCGACCCTGATGCGGGCAAGGTCCACTTCGGTGAGTACGCCTTGGCGTGGCTCAAGGACCGGAAGCTTGAGGACCGAACTCGTGAGCGCCATGAGTCAGTGATCCGGCTTCACCTGCTGCCTACCTTCGGCAAGCGTCCGCTGTCCTCGATCACGACGGCTCAGGTTCGATCCTGGCGTACGCAATGCCTCACTCAGACCGGTGAGCCGACCGTGGTCAAGGCGTACCAGATCATGCGGGCGGTTCTGAACACGGCCGTGGATGATGAGCTGATCCGGCGCAATCCTTGTCGGATTAAGGGCGCCGACCACTACGACGTGCCAGAGCGGCCCGTCCTCAGCGTGGCCGAGGTGTTCGCCGTGGCTGACGCGATGATCCCGCGCTACCGGCTGCTCGTCCTGCTGGCTGCCTTCACCGGGCTGCGCTTCGGCGAGCTGGCTTCCCTGCGCCGACGGGACATCGACACGGAGAATGGTGCGCTCATGGTCCGCCGTTCACAGGCAGAGATGCAGACCGGCGCTCTCTTCGACAAGGCACCCAAGTCGGCCGCTGGCGTCCGGCCGGTGGCCTTTCCGACCGAACTCCTGCCGGATGTGAAGGGACACCTGGAGAGCTTTGCCGGGGCCGGTCGTGATGGCCATGTCTTCGTCGGCCCTCGGGGCGGTCAGCTCCGCCGGAGCAACTTCCGGGACGACTGGATCAACGCGCGCACCAAGGCGGGCATCACGGAAGCCGTGCACTTCCACGATCTTCGGCACACCGGGAACACCCTCGCCGCCTCCGGGGCGAGCCTGCGGGAGCTGATGACCAGGATGGGCCACAGCACACCGCGCGCCGCGCTGATCTATCAGCACATGGTCAACGGCCGTGACCGCGAGATCGCCGATCGGCTCGGCTCGATGATCCGCAAGGAACGGGGGGAAGCGGACTCCTAGCGGACCTTGTGGCACGGGTGTGGCACGGCCGTGATCATGGCAAAGGGCCAGTTCGAGGTGATCAAGCCTCTGAACTGGCCCTTAGTCGTGTGCCCCCGGCAGGATTCGAACCTGCGACACCCGCTTTAGGAGAGCGGTGCTCTATCCCCTGAGCTACGAAGGCAGTGGTGCGGCGGCAGCGCCGGCGTGCGGCTGTGCCACCGCCCACAGTGTAGCGGCTGGCATGGTGACGGCTGGAAGCTTGGTCGTCTTGGCCGCCAGGTGGGTGGATCTGGCCATCGCAGGGGCGCGATGGACGCCGCGGAGAGCGGGGTCGTGGGGGAACGCGGATGCCGGGTGCTGGAGCTGTTTCTCGCCCGTTGCCACGCACGACCGCTTCGGCTTTGCGATCGCTCGGATGCTCGGGCGGCCTGGTAACCCCAGGCCGACCGAGGTCGGCCTATGGGGTGCGCCGTTGGGCACCTCAACCGTGCCAGGCCCGGGGGCAGTTGTAGGCGCGCAGGCGTTCCGGGCGGGTCCAGGCTGCCGTGGTGCGGTGTTGCGCGGCGGGTTCGTCCCGGGGCGTCAGGCGCAGGGTCAGGACCGCCATGACCGCCGCGAGTTCCTCGGCGCTCGGCTCGCCCCGCAGCACCCTCAGGGACGCGGCGGTAAGCAGGTCGGAGGGGGTCGGGGTCGGCATGATGTCCGGCGTCGCTGTCATGAGGCCTCCTACTGGGGCGGGTTGCCGTGCTTGCGGGTGGGCAGGGCGGCGGACTTGGCGGCGAGCATCGCCACGGCGCGGCTCAGGATCAGCCGCGTCTCGCGGGGGTCGATCACGTCGTCCACGAGGCCGCGCTCGGCCGCGTAGTAGGGATGGACCAGTTCGTCCCTGTACTCCTTGATCTTCTGCCGACGCATCGCCTCGGGGTCCTCGGCGGCCGCGATCTCCCGGCGGAAGACGACGTTGGCGGCGCCTTCCGCGCCCATCACCGCGATCTCGTTGGTGGGCCAGGCGAGGGCCACGTCGGCACCGATGGAACGGGAGTCCATGACGATGTAGGCACCGCCGTAGGCCTTGCGCAGGACGACCGAGACGCGCGGCACGGTGGCGTTGCAGTAGGCGTAGAGCAGTTTCGCCCCGCGCCGGATGATGCCCTCGTGCTCCTGGTCGACGCCGGGCAGGAACCCGGGCACGTCCACCAGGGTGATCAGCGGGATGTTGAAGGCGTCGCAGAACTGCACGAACCGCGCGCCCTTTTCACTGGCCCGGATGTCGAGCACACCGGCCATGGAGGCGGGCTGGTTGGCGACGATGCCCACGACATGCCCGTCGAGGCGGGCCAGTGTGCAGACGATGTTGGTGGCGAAGGCGGCGTGGACCTCCAGGTGGTCGCCGTCGTCGACGATCTCCTCGATCACCTTGCGGATGTCGTAGGAACGGTTGCCGTCCTCGGGGACCAGGTCGAGCAGGGCGTCGCCGGAGCGGTCCGCCGGGTCGCCCGTCGGATGCGTGGGCGGCAGTTCGCGGTTGTTGGAGGGGAGCAGGGAGAGGAGGTAGCGGACCTCCTCGAGGCAGGTGAGCTCGTCGTCGTAGACGAAGTGGGCGACGCCGGAGGTGCCGCCGTGGACGTCGGCGCCGCCGAGGCCGTTGTGGCTGATCTCCTCGCCGGTGACCGCCTTCACCACGTCCGGGCCGGTGATGAACATCTGCGAGATGTCGCGTACCGCGAAGACGAAGTCGGTGAGGGCGGGGCTGTAGGCGGCGCCGCCCGCGCACGGGCCGAGCATGACGGATATCTGCGGGATGACGCCGGAGGCCTTGGTGTTGCGCTGAAAGATGCCGCCGTAGCCGGCCAGGGCCGAGACGCCCTCCTGGATGCGGGCGCCCGCGCCGTCGTTCAGGGAGACCAGCGGGGCTCCGGCCGCGATCGCCATGTCCATCAGCTTGTGGATCTTCTGGGCGTGGGCCTCGCCCAGGGCGCCGCCGAAGATGCGGAAGTCATGGGCGTAGACGAAGACGGTACGGCCCTCCACCGTCCCCCAGCCGGTGATCACACCGTCGGTGTAGGGCTTCTTGGCCTCCAGGCCGAAGCCCTGGGCGCGGTGCCGGCGCAGGGCCTCGACCTCGGTGAACGAGCCGGGGTCGAGGAGGAGTTCGATGCGTTCGCGGGCGGTGAGTTTGCCCTTGGCGTGCTGGCGTTCGGTGGCCTTGGGGTCGGGTCCCGTACGGGCGAGTGCCTTGATGGTGTGCAGCTCCGTGAGACGGTCCGCCTCCGGGGTCTCGGGGGCGGTGCCGAGCACGGGAGCTTCGGGATCGGTGACGGTCATGATGCCTGGGCCCTTTCCTTCCTGTTCCGGGTGTCGATGAGGGCGTGCGGGCGGACGGAGAGCGGGTCGTGGGCGCGCAGCGTGGTACGCAGGCCCGGTGCGACGGTCGCGATGCGTTCGACGGCTTCCGGGGCGTAGAGCCATTCGGCGGACACCGGATACATGGCGGCCCGCCAGTCCCCGCCGCCGGCCAGCGCCGCGGCTGCGACATGGCCGTCGCACAGGGGCGTGTTGCGCACCGTCCAGCCGGCCGGGCGCCAGGACTCGGCGGCCTCGCCGAGGTAGTCGAGGTCGGCCGCGCGGGCGAGTCCGGTGCCGAGGCCCTTCAGATAGGCCTCCTTGCGGGACCACAGCCGGGCGAAGGCCGTCAGCCGGTGGCCGGGGGGAAGCCGGGTGATCTCCTGGCGTTCGGCCGGGTGCAGCAGGGGCAGACAGGCGTCCACGGTCTCCTGCGACGGCAGCGCCTGGACGTCGACGCCGACCCGGGTGCGGGCCACCGCGACGAGGGCCAGGCCGTGGCTGTGGGAGAGCGAGAACTCCGGGGCGCCCGGCAGACCGACCAGCACCGGCCGGCCGTGCCGCTCGCCGCACTCCTCGCACCACTCGCGTCCGAGGGGCAGTTTCCCGGGCTCGACGCCGGTGTAGGCGGACAGCACGCGGCGCAGACCCACATGGGCGGCGACATACGTCTGCCGGTCGCTGTGCCGGCGGTAGGCGGCCGCGTGCCGCCGCTCGTCCGGGTCGAGCTCACCGACCGGTACGTCCCGTGGCGAGACTGGGGCCGGGAGCAGCCACAGGTGCAGGTCCGACGGACCCGGCTCACGGGTCAGGCGCGGGGTGTTCGGTACGAGGGGGACGTTCACGTGCGCTCCTGGTTCCGGTCGTATGTGCCTGCTCGCGCCCGGCGGGAGCCGCGGGCCGAGTGCGGCTGCCGTCGGCGACCTCCGCGAGGAGCGCGGCCGCCGGTGCGATCAGGGCGCTCGCCCACGGCGCGGAGCAGGTGCCCGGGTGCCGGGTGACGGCGCCGACGAAGAAGCTCCCGGGGCGTGGTCGGCGGACGGCGGCGGGGGCCTCGGCGCGTGGATGTGGACGCGGTCATGGGCCGTCCCGCTCCGGCAGGCACTCCTCGAAGAAGGCGAGCGCGCGCAGGTGGTAGGCACGGGCCGTGCGGCCGAGGCTGATGTTGTGACCGGCGTCCGGCTGCCGGTCGACGACGACCCGCGGCGCGGCGCTCAGCCTCGCGCGCAGATCGTCGAGGGCGGCGGCGTCGTGTCGCCACCACAGTTCGTGCTCGGCGAACGTCAGGCGCACGGGGACGCGCACGCGCGGGGCGAGTGCGTCGAACACCTCCGGCCAGTCCGAGGCCGCCCGCAGCTCCTGTTCCGGGATCGGCTTCACGAGCTCGGCGCTGCGCTGGAAGGTGGCGGGCGGATAGAGCCCGAGCCGGCCCCAGTTGTGGCGCCACCGGGCCCGGTCGGGGCCGGCGAGCAGTTCCGCGGAGCGCGGGGCGTAACGGTGACCGCAGCCGGAGATGTCCAGGCCCAGCAGATCAGCCGGCGGGGCCTGGGCGGCCAGGGTCAGCGCGAGTTTGCCGCCGAAGGAGTGGGCGAGCAGGAACGTGCCCGTGCCGACGTCGTACCCGGCCTGGAAGTGGTCGAGCCCGGCCCGCAGCACGCGGGCCTGCCCGGCGAGGTCCATGCCGTCGGGGAGCCCGGCGGCCGAGTCGCCGTAGCCGGGCCGGTCGACGGCGAGGACCGCGAAACCGAGGTGCGCCCCCAACGCGCACAGGGAGGCGTCCGGTCGGGCCCCGCCGTCGAAGTACCCCGCGCTCATCCCGGCCCCGTGCAGTGCGACCACGGTGGCACGCGGCGGCGTGTCCTGGGGCGCGCTCAGCAGGGCCGACAGGGTGTGCCCGGCGGCATCCAGCGTGATCCGCCGCACGCGCGGGCCGACGGACAGGGACGGGGTGGCCATGGCGCTACGCCACCTCCGGAGAGCCGAACCAGTGGTGGAGGGCGGTGACGAGGCTGTCGACGGCGTCGGCGAGCTCCGCTTCGGTGGCGGGGGCGGCGTCGGAGGTCACCGGGGCAGGTGCCTGCGGGGCTGCGTCGTACGGGTCGGTCATCGTGTCGGTGTCCTTTCCTGCGGCGGTCGTGTCCTTTCCGCCGGCGGTCCAGGCGACGTGGCCGTCGGGGCGCACCAGCAGCGCGGTCGCCTGCGAGAAGACCTCGGGGTTCTCGGGGGTGGCCCTGACGACCGAGATCCGGTCGGCCCAACCGGCCGCGGCGGCCCGGAGCTCCGGGGCGTCGGCGAGGTCGAGCAGCACGCCCCGGGCCGGGTGGAGCAGGTCGGTCGTGGTCGTCCGGGTGCCGTCGGCCAGCGTCAGCGGGCGCGGGGGCAGGCGTCGGCCGAGCAGGGGGTGGGTGCCGGGGCCCAGGTCGTAGGTGATGTCGAGGTGGCTGACCACGCCGGCCAGTCGGCGGCGGACCTCCTCCAGGGCCATCAGCTCGCCGAAGACCGTGCGCACCGGGTCGGCCTCGGCACCGCCGAGGAAGATCACGCCCTGCGCCCGGGTGTTCATCAGCAGCCGGGCGCCGACCGGGTGCCGTTCGTCGTGGTAGGTGTCGAGGAGGGTGTCCGGCACGTCCCCGCGGATCACCGCGGCCAGCTTCCAGCCGAGGTTGACCGCGTCCTGCACGCCCGTGCTGAGTCCCTGGCCGCCGGCCGGGAGATGGACGTGCGCGGCGTCCCCGGCGAGCAGCACGCGGCCCCTGCGGTAGGCGGAGGCCTGCCGGGTGGCGTCCGTGAAGGAGCTGACCCAGTCGGCGCCGCCCCCGGCCAGCGACTCGCCGGTGATGCGCTCCCAGGCGGCCGCGACCTCGTCGAACTCCACGTCCTCGGGCCGGTCACCCGCGGGCGTGCCGTCCTCGCACACGATGATCCGGTCGACGCCCGGCTTCAGCGGCGCGGCCATCACCATGCCGTTCTGCAGCCGCTCCCCCAGGAAGCGGGGGCGGATGTCGCAGCCGGTGACGTCGGCCAGGTACATGCGGCGTGTGGCCGGCAGCCCGGGGAAGTCGAAACCGGCCGCCTTGCGGACGACGCTCTGCCCCCCGTCGCAGCCCACCAGGTACGCGCCGCGCACCCGCTGTTCGCCCTCGGGCGTGGCCGCCACGATCTCGACGCCGTCGCCGGAGTCGGCCAGCTTGGTCAGCTCCCAGCCCCTGCGGATGTCCGCGCCCAGCTCACCGGCCCACTCCTCCAGGACGGCCTCGGTCTGGGACTGCGGCACGCCACGCGCGCCGAAATGGGCGTCCGCCAGGACGGTGTAGTCGAACTGCACACCGCCGAAGTGGCCCATCGGGCTCTTCTCCAGCGCACCGAACCGCGGCAACAGCCCCCGCTGGTCGAACACCTCCATCGCGCGAGCCGTGAATCCGAGCCCCCGGGACTGCCCGGTGGGCTCCGCCAGCTTCTCCACGACGACCACCCGGGCCCCGCCCAGCCGCAGTTCCCCGGCCAGCATGAGGCCCGTCGGCCCCGCGCCGACGACGATCACATCCGTGTCCACAGCGCTTCCTCTCTGAGCCTCGCTGAAAAATTCCGAGTCGATGCCGAAGGGAACGAACCGGAGCAAGCCGTCTCTCACCGGTTCTGTCCGTAGGTCCGTCACAGCCCGGGGTCGGGCCGCCCGAACCAGTGGCGGATCGCCGCCGTGGCCGCCCATGGGTCCGCGCCCGCCCAGGCGACGTGGCCGTCGGGGCGGACCAGCAGCCCCTCGGCGCCGTGCAGCGGCCCGTCGTCGTCCGGTCGTACCGCCACCGAGGTGACCCGGTCCGACCAGACCTTGCCGAGCCAGCGCAGTTCGGCCCGGGCCGCGTCGGAGACCAGCAGCAGTCCGCGTCCGTCCCGCAGCGACTCCGCGACCCCGACCGGGCCGTCCGGTGTGGGCAGCGTGCCGAGCGGGAGGCGGGCGCCGAGCAGCGGATGGGTTCTGCCGCCCACGGGATAACGGATGTCGAGCCCGGTGATCATCGCCGCGAGACGGTCCCGCGCGGGTCCCGCGGCGATGAGTTCGCCGAGCAGGGTGCGCGCCGCCTCCACCTCCGGTCCGCCGAGCAGCAGCAGCGCCTGGGCCCGGATGTTGGCGAGCACGCGGCGCCCGACCTCGTGCCGCTCGTCGTGATAGGTGTCCAGCAGCCCCGCCGGGACCCGGCCGCACGCCACCGCGGCCAGCTTCCAGCCGAGGTTCGCGGCGTCCTGGAGGCCCAGGTTGAGCGCCTGACCGCCGCTCGGCATCTGGCGGTGGGCCGCGTCCCCGGCGAACAGCACCCGCCCGTGGCGATACCGCTCCAACTGCTGGTTGGCGTCGCCGAACGCGTTGAGCCACACCGGGCGGCCACCGCTCAGATCCTCGCCGGTGACCTGTCGCCACACGTCGACGACCTCGGCGAAGTCCGGCGGAGCCGTCCGCCGCCGCGCCGGGCGGCCGAAGGCGTGCACCATCACCCGGGTGACCCCGCCGGGCATCCGCGCCGCGATCGCCAGCCCGTGCTCCCGGCGCTCGAAACGCCGGTTCTGGATGTCGACCCCGGAGATGTCCGCCCGCAGCAGCTCCCGCACGGCCGGCGTACCGGGGAAGGCCGCACCCGTCAGCCGCCGGACGGTGCTGTCCTCGCCGTCGCAGGCGACGACGTACGCCGCCCGCAGCCGCCTTACGCCGTCCGGAGTGTCGGCCGTGAGCTCCACGTACCCGTCCACGTACCCGTCCGCCGGCCCGTCGTGCTGGGTGAGTTCGCGCACCTCCCAGCCGCGCCGGATGTCGGCACCGAGGGCCCCGGCCCAGTCCTGGAGGAGTTCCTCGGTCCTGGTCTGGGGGACCTTCCACTGACCCGAGTAGGGGCCGGGCACGGTCAGATCCATCGGTACGCCACCGAAGTGCCCCCTGGGCTCGCGCGGCGGGTCGCCGAGCGCGTCCAGCAGTCCACGGCAGTCGAGCAGCTCCACGGTGCGGGCGTGCAGCGTGGAGGCACGGGACTCCGTGGTGGGGGTGCGCAGCCGTTCCAGTACGACGACGTCGGCGCCCCCGAGGCGGAGCTCGCCGGCGAGGAACAGGCCGACGGGGCCCGCCCCCACCACGATGACCCGGGTGGCCCGGGAGGTGTCGGAGGCCATGGTCAGCGGCTCTTCTCCGCGTAGTCCCTGGCGTGGCCGAGCGTGGCGCGGCTGTTGGTGCTGAGCGCGCCCTGGACGTACTCGCGGGCGTCCTCGACGGTCGCGTCGGGGCCGAGGACGCGCGCGATGTTGTCCGGGTTGAGCACGACCGTGTGCTGCGAGGTGGCGGCCACCCCGCGCGGGTACTCCTCGAACGTCCACAGGCCGGTGTGCAGGGTCATCAGGGCCGGCAGGGTGACCTGCTTGTAGGCGATCGCGCGGTGCGGGAAGGTCACCCGGTACGACTTGGTGGTGTGCGTCGAGCCGTCCTTGGCCCTGGTGTCCATCTCCAGGACCTGCAGGCCGGGCGTGGGCTCCTCGAAGGCGACGCGGGCCACGTGCGGCAGCCGGTCGACCCACAGCTGGGCCTCATTGATGAAGTCGTAGACGTCCTTCGCCGAGCCCTCGATCAGGACCGTGTCCTCGAAGGAGAAGGTGAGTTCGCGCGCGGCGTGGGCCCGCTCGACGTTCTCCTTGAGGGCGGCCAGCTCCGAGCGGGAGTTGCGGTCGACGGCCTCGTCGATCCAGGCGAGGCCCTCGGGGTCGTCGTCGACGGCGCGGTAGTCGTGCAGCAGCCGTACCAGCGCGTCGCCGCCCGGCAGCTCCTCGATCACCCAGGCGCCGCCCATCGCGGCGACCGGGGGAGCGGAGACCTCCTGACGGAAGGTGATCCGGCGGTTGCGGGGGTCCAGGGTGCGGCGCGAGGTCCAGCTCTTGGCCGCTCCGTTGGCGGTGGCCCAGATGCGGATGCGCTCCTCCTGCTCGCCCTTCTCCAGGTGGTCCACATGGATGGTGGGCGGGAAGATCTGCGGCCAGTTCTCCACCTCCGCGATCAGGCGGTAGACGGCGTCGGCGGGAGCCGAGACGGTGATCTCGTGCGCCACCTCGCGGGTCGTTGCTTCCGTCGTGGTCACGTCCTCGTCCTCTTCTTCCTCGGGTACGGGCTCGGGTGCGGTCGGTGCGGGGCGCGGGATGCGGTCGTTCGGGCGGGGTCAGAAGTTGCCGAGGCCGCCGCAGACGTTGATCGCCTGAGCGGTGACGGAGGCGGCGGTGTCGGAGGCCAGGTAGCCGACCATCCCGGCGACCTCCTCGGGCGTGGAGTAGCGGCCGAGCGGGATCTTGGCCTGGAACTTCTCGAGGATCGCGTCCTCGGTGGTGTCGTAGGCGGCGGCATAGCCCTGGCGGACCCGCTGGGCCATGGGGGTCTCGACGTATCCCGGGCAGACGGCGTTGACGGTGATGCCCGTCGGCGCGAGCTCGTTCCCGAGGGCCTTGGTGAAGCCGACGACGCCGTGCTTGGAGGCGGAGTACGGGGCCCCGAGGACCACGCCCTGCTTGCCGGCGGTGGACGCGATGTTGATGATCCGGCCCCAGCTGCGCCCCCGCATGCCGCCGGTGTTGAGCACCTCGCGGGTCATCCGGAAGACGCTGTTGAGGTTGGTGTCGATGACGTCGTCCCACAGCTCGTCGGGGACGTCGGCCGTCACCCCGCCGCCGCTGCGGCCGGCGTTGTTGACGAGGACGTCGACGGCGCCGAAGCGGTCGACGGCGGCCTGCACGAAGGTACGGACCGCCTCCCGCGAACGGACGTCGACGGCGGCGCCGTCCGCGTCGATGCCCTCCTCCTGGAGCCGCTTGACCGTGGCGGCCACGTTGTCGGCGTCGCGCGCGCCGATGAACACGCGATGCCCGGCCAAGCCCAACTGCCGGGCGGCCGCGAGGCCGATGCCGCTGGTGGCCCCGGTGATCAGTGCGACCCGCTGCGTCTGCTGCTGCGGCATGCTCTCTCAACTCCCTTGAACGGGGGACTGCGTGGACTGCGAGGGGGGGCGCCGCCGACGGCCGTGCTGATGGCGCCGACGGCGGCGGGATCACGAGACGCCTGGTGGGGCGGGGCGTCAGGCCGCGGCCTGCGTGCCCTCGCCCAGCTGGGCGTTGACGGCGTCGATGAGGGCGCGCGGCGTGTTGTTCTCCGACAGGACGTCGTCGTCCAGGACGATGCCGTACTCGCGCTCGATGCGGCCGCCGGTCTCGAGCAGCGCCAGCGACTCGTAGCCGAGGTGCTCGAAGTCCTCGTCGAGGATGTCGCCGTCGAGGTCGACGCTCTCCTCGGCCCCGGCGCCCTCGATCAGGATGCGCTTGAGGTCGTCGAGGGAGAACTGCTTTGTTTCCACGGTGAGTTCCTTTCGGATGGTTCGGATGCATCGAATGGTTCGGATGGCTGGGGTGGTCGTGTGCGGCGACGGTGCCCGGGTGGTCAGGCGATCGCCCGTACGACGGCCGCCGAGTTGAAGCCGCCGTGGCCGCGGGCCAGCACCAGCGCCGTCCGCAGCTCGCCGGCCCGCGGCCGGTCGACGACCAGGTCGAGTTCGTAGTCGGGCGACGGCGTCACGTGAACCGTCGGCGGGATCACCCCGTCGCGCATCGAGAGGAACGCGGTGGCCAGATCCAGGGGTGCCGCGCCCGAGTACAGGCGGCCGGTCATCGTCTTCGGCGCGGTGACCGGCACGCCCCTCGGCCCGAACACCGCCGTGATCGTCTCCGCCTCGATCCGGTCGAGCTCGGGGTCGGCCGCCGCGTCGCAGAACACGACGTCCACCTGCTCGGCCCCCACCCCGGCGTCGTCCAGGGCGAGTTCGACCGCCCGGCGCAGGCCCGGCGGGCGCTCGCTGCCGGGCGCGGGATCGAACGTCGCGGCGTATCCGGCGATCTCCCCGTAGATCCGCACGCCACGCGAGCGCGCCGACTCCTCGGACTCCATGACGAGCAGTGCGCCACCCTCGCCGGGCACATGCCCGTCGGCCGCCCGGTCGAAGGGCAGATACGCCTGACTGGGCTCGTCGCGCGTGGTCAGCCGCTGCGCGGCGAGCTGGGCCACCCAGCCCCACGGGCAGATGGAGGCGTCCACGGCCCCCGAGACCACGACCGCGGTCCCCTTGCGGATCAGCCGGCGCGCCTGCGCCACCGCGTCCAGACCGCCGGCCTGGTCGCTGACGACCACGCTGCTCGGGCCCTTCATGCCGTGCCTGATGGAGATCTGTCCGCTGTTGACGGCGTAGAACCAGGCGAACGACTGGTACGCGCTGACGTACTGGCTGCCCCGGCCCCACAGCGCCTGCAGTTCGCCCTGGCCGAACTCGAAACCACCCGACGAACTCGCCGTGACCACGCCCATGCTGGACTCGGGCCACTCCTGCGGCCGGATCCCGGCGTCCTCGAGCGCCCAGTCGGCGGCGACCAGCGCCAGCCGGGTCATCCGGTCGGTCTGCGGCAGCAGCCGGCTCGGCAGGTGTTCCTCGGCGGCGAAGCCGGGGATCTCACCGGCCAGTCGCGCCGGATACCGCGACGGGTCGAAGCGGGTGATCCGCCCGATGCCGCTCTTGCCGGCGAGCGTCGCCTCCCAGTAGTCCCGGGCGCCCAGCCCGTTGGGGGCCGTGATGCCCAGCCCGGTCACCACCACCGCGGTCATGCCGCACTCCTCTCGGGACGCGCGAGCACCATCGCGCTCTGGAATCCGCCGAACCCGCTGCCCACCGTCAGCACCGCGTCGGTCAGCTGTTCGCGCGCGGTGACCGGCACGTAGTCCAGGTCGCACTCGGGGTCCGGGGTGTGCAGGTTCGCCGTGGGCGGCACCACGTGGTGCTCCATCGCCAGGGCGGACGCGGCGATCTCGATCGAGCCGATCGCGCCGAGGGAGTGCCCCACCATCGACTTGATGGAGCTCACGGGGGTGCGGTAGGCGTGCTCGCCCAGGCTCTTCTTGAAGGCGGCCGTCTCGTGCCGGTCGTTCTGCTTGGTGCCGGATCCGTGGGCGTTGATGTAGTCGATCCGGTCGACGTTCATCCGGGCCTCGTCCAGCGCCACCGTGATGGCCTCGGCCATCTCCGCACCGTCCGGACGCAGCCCCGTCATGTGGTACGCGTTGCTGCGGGTGGCGTAGCCTGCGATCTCGGCGTAGATGTGCGCCCCCCGCCGCCGTGCGCTCTCCAGCTCCTCCAGGACGAACACCGCACAGCCCTCGCCGAGCACGAACCCGTTGCGGGTGCCGTCGAAGGGACGTGATGCCTGCTCGGGGGCCTCCTTGCGCGGGGTCGTGGCCTTGATGGCGTCGAAGCAGGCCATGGTGATCGGTGAGATCGGCGCGTCGGACGACCCGGCGATCATCACGTCGGCCGAGCCCTCGCGGATCAGCTCGACCGCGTAACCGACCGAGTCGATGCCGGAGGTGCAGCCGGTGGACACCACGGAGTTGGGGCCCTCCGCGCCGACCGCCCACGCGACCTCGGCCGAGAAGGAGCTGGGGACGAAGTAGTTGTACAGATGCGGCACCGCGTACTCGTGGTCCACCAGGTGCAGCCGGCCGCCGTCGCTGACGATCCGGTATTCCTCGTCCAGGCCCGTCGTGGCGCCGACCGCGCTGCCGATGGTGACGCCCACCCGGTGCGGCTCGTGGACGGCGAGATCGATCCCGCTGTCCGCGACCGCGCCCCGCGCGGCGACCACCGCGAACTGGGCCGCCCGGTCCATCCGGCGGACCTCCTGCGGGGTGAGGCCGTGCTGCTCGGGGTCGAAGTCCATCTCGGCGGCGACCTGCGAGCGGAAGGGGCTCGGGTCGAAGAAGGTGATCCCGCGCGTGGCGGTGCGCCCCTCGCTGAGCATGTCCCAGAACCGGTCCTTGCCGACGCCGCCGGGCGCCAGCACCTCGATACCGGTGATGACGACTCGACGGCCGCTCATCGGGACGCCTCCCAGGAGTAGAAACGCGTGGCCATGGCATCGGCGGGCGACCGCCAGGTGGCGGGGTCGTACGCCTGTATGTAGGGCCTCAGGTCCTCGCTGATGCGCACGAAGCGCTCGTCGGACTTGGCCTCCTCGATCAGCTCGCCGCCGTTGTCCGCGTCGAAGTCCTGCAGATGGAAGTACAGACCTCGGTACTGGAAGAGCTGGCGGCGTCGCGTGCCCATCAGGTGCGGCATCTCGGACTCGTCGAACGCGCCGAACAGCTTGGCGACATCGGTTGCCGAGCCCGGTTCCATCCGAGCCACGATCAAGGTGCTGTGCATGAGCTCTCTCCTTGGAAAGGGTGCGTGGGATGTGGGGGCGGAAGGGAATGTGTGCGCGGAAGGCAAGAGAACGGGAATACGGTGTGCGGGCGGGAAAACGGAGGGCAGAGGAAAGTCCGGATTCCGTCAGTCGATGCTCCGGCAGATGTGCGGATGGTCCCTGTCGATCTCTTCGTCCTCGCCTGCCAGCAACCAGGCGGGTGCCTGGGGAACGGGCGCGTCGTTTTCGTCCTTCGCCCCGGAGCGGATCTCGGAACGGGGCTGGGAGAACGTCTGGGAATACGTCTCGGAGTACATCTGGGTCACACCTCCCTGGGGACTCAGTCCTTGATTTCGCAGATGGGTGCGCCGGAGGCGAGAGAGGCGCCGACCGCGGCCGACAAGTCCTTGATGGTGCCGGATTTGTGGGCGTTGAGGGGTTGTTCCATCTTCATGGCCTCGAGGACGACGATGAGGTCGCCTTCCTTGACTTCCTGGCCTTCTTCGACGGCGATCTTGACGATGGTGCCCTGCATGGGGGAGGCGAGGGTGTCACCCGAGGCGAGGGGGCCGGATTTCTTGGCGGCGCGGCGCTTCGGCTTGGCGCCGACGGCCAGGCCGGTGCGGGCCAGGGACATGCCCAGGGAGGCGGGCAGGGACACCTCCAGGCGTTTGCCGCCGACCTCGACGACGACCGTCTCCCGG
>NZ_JBIWPO010000027.1:0-124889 GCF_044768275.1 Streptomyces sp. NPDC101152
CCAGGCTCGACCGGCACACCACCGATCACCCAGAAGAATCCTCCGCCGCCCCAGCCGCATGATCAACCCCCGAAGGACTTACGACGCAGACCACTAAGCGGGCGAAAGGAGCGGTGGCCGGGACCGATTGTCAGTGGTGGACGGCAAGCTGGAGTCAGGGCCCCGTGCGGGGCCGTGACCGAGGACGCCGACACGGGGAGAGCCGACGATGCCGACCGCCGTACTGACCGATCGTGAGCGCACCGCCGTCCAGGCCTATCTGCGGCTGCTGCACACCGTACGAGCCGCCTTCGACGGTCCTGGCGGCGCGGCCCGACCACCCCTCGTGCCGCCCTCGGTGCTGGCCGAGGCGGAGCAGGCGCTGGCGGCCGCGGGACTGTCGGGGAACGAGGAGCAGTTCTTCCGGTTGCTGCAGAACTGGTGCCCGGAGCCGTGACGCTCGCTCCGCCGCGCCCCGGCCCGCTCAGCCCGCGCTGTGCGGCACCGACACGGCCGTCGCCACCAGGTCCTGCGCGACGGTCCAGCGGCCCTCGAAGTGGCCGAGCCGCCGGTCGCCCACCAGGGGGCCGGGGACGAGGAGTTCGGCGCGGAGACCGCCCCGCAGCCGCTCTCCGGGGTCGACGAAGACCTCGATGTCGGCCTCGGCGAAGTCCAGCCAGCGCCGGGTGAGCGGGAACCACGCCTTGTAGACGGACTCCTTGGCGCTGAACAGGAGCCGGTCCCAGTGGACTTCGGGGCGCTCGCCGGCCAGCCGGCGCAGCCGCTCCGCCTCCGCGGGCAGGGCCACGGCGTCGAGGACGCCGTCGGGGAGGGGCGCGTGGGGTTCGGCGTCGATGCCGAGGGAGGCCAGATCGGTGGCGCGGACCAGGGCGGCGGCGCAGTAGCCGTCGCAGTGGGTCATGCTGCCCGCCAGGCCGGGCGGCCAGTCGGGGGCGCCGCGTTCGCCGGGCAGCAGGGGCCTCGGGGGCACGCCGAGCTTCTCCATGGCGCGGCGGGCACAGGCGCGCACGAGGGCGAACTCGCGGCGCCGCTTGGCCACGGCCTGGGCGACGACCGCCGCCTCCTCGGGGTACAGCGGCGCGGGCTCGGTGCCGTCGTCGCCGTGCACCTCCACGACGACCGCCTCGTGCGGCAGCAGTTCCTCGATCACCCGGTTCGGCCCTCTCTCGGCAGGATGCGGCGCAGGCGGCCCGGGGGCTCGGGCCGCTTGCGCCACTCGCGGGGGTAGCCGACGGACACCTCCTCGAAGCGGACGCCCTCGTGCCAGGTGGTCCGCGGGATGTGCAGATGGCCGTAGACCATGGTCTCGACGCGGTGGCGGCGGTGCCAGTCGGCGGTCAGTTCCGTACCGCACCACATGGCGAACTCGGGGTGCCACAGGACGTCGCAGGGGTGCCGGTCGAGGGGGTAGTGGTTGACGAGGACGGTGGGCAGGTCGGAGGGGAGCGCGTCGAGCCGGCGTTCGGTCTCGGCGACCCTGGCCCGGCACCAGGCCTCGCGGGTCGGGTAGGGGTCGGGGTGCAGCAGGAACTCGTCGTTGCAGACGATCTCGGTGCCGTGCGCGTACGCGAGCCCCTGCGCCTTGGTGGTGCAGCCGGCCGGCAGGAACGAGTAGTCGTAGAGGAGGAAGAGCGGGGCGACGGCCACGGGGCCTCCGAAGCCGTCCCAGACGGGGTACGGGTCTTCGGGTGTCGTCACTCCCAGGTCGCGGCACATCTCGACGAGGTGCTCGTAGCGGGCGACGCCGCGCAGGGTGACGGGGTCCTTGGGGTGGGTCCACAGCTCGTGGTTGCCCGGCGTCCAGACCACCTTGGCGAAGCGGCTCGCCAGGGTCTTCAGGGCCCAGCGGACGTCGGCCACGGTCTCCGCGACGTCACCGGCGACGAGCAGCCAGTCCTCGTTGGTCCCGGGGCGCATCTCCTCGACCAGGGCGCGGTTCTCGGGGTATCCGATGTGCAGGTCACTGATGGCCAGCAGCTGCCCGGCACCACCGGCCGTCGACGTCACCTCGCGCCCCCTCCGTACACCCGCGTTCCTGGACAGGACCACGACAACACATACCCGGCGCCCGGACAAGGCGGCACCGGGGACCGCGGTCGTCCGGGGGCGACTCGGCCGGCGGGCGAATCCGTAACACGTACGTTGCACGCGCGGCCCCGCGGAGGCCGTATGATCGCCCCACCACCACCGCCATGGACTCCCTTCGCAAGGGGCGGTTTGGTGACCCTCCAACTCCCCTGCCCGGGCACGGGCTGCTCAGCCCTGCCCGCGAACCGTGAAAGGACGGCCCTGCATGGTCTCTCGCGTACGCGTCTGGCTCAACCGCACGTACGCGGAGAACGTGTTCTTCATGGATCAGCTGCGGCGAAATCCCAGCGATCGCGCGGTCGAGATCCATGCGACGCACGGGGACGCGGACTCTCCGGTGCTGGCCGCCGCCGACACGGCCGACCTGGAGCCGGAGGGCCTGTCCCCGGCCGGGTACGTGGAGTACGCCCTCGACCAGTGCGCCCGGCGGAACATCGACGTGTTCGTGCCGCGGTTGCACCAGTCGGCGATCGTGGCGCACCGCGCGGACTTCGAGGCGGTCGGTACGGCACTGCTGGCGCCGCCGCCGGAGGGCGTCGCGGTGTTCGAGGACAAGGTGACCGCCTACGAGGCCGTGCAGGCGATCGGGGTGCCGGTGCCGTCGTGGTGGCGGGTCCGGACGGCGGACGAACTGCTCGCCGCGGTCGAGGAGTTGGAGGCCGACGGGCACAAGGCGTGCTTCAAGCCGGCGTCCGGTGCGGGCGGGGTGGGCTTCCGGATCGTGACCCGGAAGCCGTTCTCGATGGCGCAGCTCACCGGGTTCCCGAGCCCGTACGTCTCGCTCGATCTGGTGATGGCGGCCCTCATGCAGGCCGACGAGCCGGTCGACTGGATCGTGATGCCGAGGCTCGAGCAGCCGGAGGTGTCGGTGGACTGCCTCACCGGGCCCGACAACCGGGTGCGGCTGGCCATCGGCCGCACCAAGAACGGGCGACGGCGCGGCTTCACCCTGCACGAGCAGTGGCTGGAGCCGGCGCGGCGGATCGCGGAGGGGTTCGGTCTGCACTATCTGTCCAACATCCAGTTCCGGATGTTCGGTGACCGTCCCGTGCTGATGGACGTCAACACGCGACCCGCGGGCGGGTTGCACCAGCTCTCGCTGTGCGGGGTCAACGCGCCTTGGGCGGCCGTGCAGTTGGCGCTCGGCGAGGACCCCGGCGAGATGACGCCTCCGTTCCTCGGGCAGGACTACACGGTGGTGTCCGGGCCGCGCCCCTTGCGAGCAGTCTCCCTGCCGGCGCAGCGCGTGGAGGAGACCGAGCCCCTGCTGCCGGTGGTGCCCGCACCCGTGGCGGCGGTCGAGGCCACGGCGGAGGCACTGCCGCTCTAACGCGCCGGACCCGTCAGCGGTATGGACCAATTCTGTTGTTCTCCTTGACAGCGGGATTGGTCCATACCAACTTGGTTGCGCACCCCTCTGCAGTTCTCTCTGCACTCCCGAACACCCCCATTCCTCAGGGAGATCGCGTGCGCAACACACTCGGGCGTCACAGACGCCGCATCCTCGCGCTTGTCGGTTCCGCCGCCCTCGCGCTCGCCGGGGCCATCGCCCTTCCCGGCACCGCACAGGCGGCCAACATCCTGACCAACCCCGGCTTCGAGTCGGGGAGTGTGTCCCCCTGGACCTGCACCGGCAACCTCGGCTCGGTCGTGTCCTCTCCCGTGCACGGCGGCTCCAAGGCCCTGCAGGGGGCGGTGACGGACAGCGACGACGCGCAGTGCAGCCAGACCGTGTCCGTCCAGCCCAACACGACGTACTCGCTGAGCGGTTGGGTCCGGGGCTCGTACGTCTACCTCGGCGTCGACGGCGGCGCGTCGACCTGGACCACCTCCCCCTCGGCGTACAGCCAGCTCTCCGTCTCCTTCACCACCGGTGCCTCGCAGACCAGCGCGACGATCTACGTCCACGGCTGGTACGCGCAGGGTGCCTACTACGCCGACGACATCAGCCTCGACGGGCCCGGTGGCGGCGGGGGCGGCTCGGACACCCAGCCGCCCACCGCGCCGACCGGTCTCACCTCCACCGGCAAGACCTCGTCCAGCGTGTCGCTGTCGTGGAACGCCTCGACGGACAACGTCGGAGTGACGGCGTACGACATCTACAGCGGCTCGAACAACGTGCTCAGTGTCTCCGGCACGTCCGCGACCGTCAGCGGCCTCTCGCCCAGCACCTCGTACACCTTCACGGTGAAGGCGCGGGACGCGGCCGGGAACGTGTCGGGGGCCTCCAACGCCGTGAGTGTCACGACGGACGCCGGGTCCGGCGGCGGCAGCGGGTTCAAGCAGGCCGCCCCTTACCTGTACGAGGGCTGGGGCGATCCGCCGAGCCCCAGCACGGTGATGAGCGCGACCGGCATCAAGTGGTTCACCATGGCCTTCGTGCTGGACTCCGGCGGCTGCACGCCGGCCTGGGACGGCAGCCGGCCGCTGACCGGGGGCGCCGACCAGAGCGCGATCAACGCGATCCGTTCGGCGGGCGGTGACATCGTGCCGTCGTTCGGCGGCTGGCAGGGCAGCAAGCTCGGCGCGAACTGCTCCTCCGCGAGCGCCCTCGCCGGCGCGCTCCAGAAGGTGATCGACGCCTACGGTCTCAAGGCGGTCGACATGGACATCGAGAACACCGACGAGTCCGAGAACGAGGCCGTGCAGGCGCGGATCCTGACCGCGCTGAAGACCGTCAAGGCCAACAACCCCGGCCTGCGGACGATCGTCACCTTCGGGACGTCCACCACCGGGCCGACGTACTACGGCAACCGGCTCATCGAGCAGGCCCAGTCGCTCGGCGCGAACATCGACGTCTTCACGATCATGCCGTTCGACTTCGGCGGCGGCTCGGACATGTACGGCAACACCGTGAACGCGGCGGAGGGACTGAAGGCCAAGCTGAAGTCGACGTTCGGCTGGGACGACGCGACCGCCTACGCCCACATCGGCATCTCCGGCATGAACGGTCTGTCCGACCAGCAGGAGAACACGACCCCGGCGATCTGGACCCAGATCAAGGACTGGGCCAACAGCCACCACATCGCACGGCTCGCCTTCTGGTCGGTCAACCGTGACCGGCCGTGCCCGGGTGGCGGCGTGGTGAGCAACTGCTCCGGGATCAGCCAGAACAACTGGCAGTTCACCTCGACCACGGCCGGCTTCACGGGCTGACGGCGGCCGGAAGAAGGGCTGGCGCGCGGGCCCCCGCGACGGGAAGAATCTTGTCCCGCCGCGGGGGCCACCCCGTGGTTCGAGGTGACGCGAATCGGGGGCGGCACAGGCGTGAAGAAGAGGACCGCGGCCGTCTGGTGCCTGTTGCTCCTCCTCGCACCCGGCCTCGCCGCCTGCGGAGGCGGCGCCATGAGCGCGGGTCCGGGGCTGGGCCAGGCCGACTTGCGCGCCTCGATCGTCAACGACCGCAAACAGCTCTTCGACGGGTCGCTGACCTACACCCCGGACGTCTCGATGCCGGTCGGCGGACACCTGACCTACGACGTCGTCCTCACCGCGCGCGGTGAGAAGTCCTCACACCGCGCCCTGCGGGCCGCCCTGGCGACCCGTGCCTTTCGCGTCGGCGGATGGCAGGGCGCCGGCCTGTCCTCGGACAACCCGGCGGTGAAGGTGTCGATGGAGACCACCGAGCAGCAGGCCATCGCCGAGCCAGGGGAATCCGCGTACTGGAAGTGGAGCGTCGCGGCCGACGAGCCGGGCGACTACGACCTGTACCTCACCGTCATCACGTACCAGGGCAGGACGAACCGTGCCCTGGAGACCCTCGACCCGCCGATAGACGTCCGTCTGACCGTGCGCGACACCTGGTCGCACCGCTTGGCCTCGATGCAGAACTGGCTGTTCACGGCGGCGGGCATCGCGGGCGCCCTGGTGGGCCTCTACGCGCTCCGGACTCCCCTGGCCGATCTCGTACGAGGACGGCGGGAAGCCAGGAGGCAGCGCAACGAGAGCCGCGACGGCTACTTGTGAGGGGGCGTCAGAAACGCCCCGACCCCCGGTACAGCTCCAGCTCCCCCTCCAACTCGACGGCCAGCACGGTGGCGTAGGGGTCGAGGTCCGTCTCCGCCGGCGGGTCGATCCACAGAACGCCGACCGCGTCGTGCAGACCGCCGACCACCCGGTGGCCCAGTTCGGTGCCGGTGCCGACAACGGTGACCTTGCGGACCGCCGTCGACAGGCCCCGGACGCCGATCTCCGCGCGCGGGACGTCGAACAGGGTGAGGTAGAGGGTGCGCCGGTCGGCGGAGAGGGTGCTCGGGCCGTAGTGGTGCCCGGCCGGCAGGCCCCGCACCGTCCCGTACACCGCCTCCGCGTGCTTGCGGATCCACTTCCCCAGGCCCTCCAGCCGCTCGACCTGCGGCTGCGGGATGCTGCCGTCCTCCATGGGGCCGACGTCGAGCAGCAGGTTGCCGCCTGCGCCGATGGTCTCGGTGAAGTAGCGGATCAGCTGGGCGAGCGACTTGTGGTTGTGGTCGTGATGCTGGTACCCCCACGAGTCGTTGATCGTCAGGCACAGCTCCCAGGGGCCGTCCGGCGGCACGATCGGGGCGCCCTGCTCCGGCGTCGCGTAGTCGCCCTCGCTGAGCATGCGGGCGTTGAAGACGACGTGCGGCACGTACGACCGGATGAGCGCGGCGAGTTCGGGGATGCGCCACTGCTCCTCGCTGCGGTCCCACTCGCCGTCGAACCACATCAGGTCGGGGCGGAAGCGGGAGGCGAGCTCCGTGATCTGGCCGTCGCGGTAGGCGATGAACCTCTCCCAGGCCTCCGGGTCCTCGTCCTCGGCCGCCACCTCGGAGTAGCGGTTGTCCTCCTGCTCCGGCGGGCGGCCCGGCTTGCGCGTGGAGGCGTAGTCGGGGTGGTTCCAGTCGGAGTGGGAGTAGTAGAGGCCGACCTTGAGGCCCTTCTCGCGCAGGGCGTCGGCGTAGGGACCGATGTAGTCCCTGCCGAGGTTGAGGTCGCCGTACGCGGTGTCCCACAGGGCCACCCCGTCGTGGTGACGGCTGGTGAGCACCGCGTACCTGGCCCCGGCGCGGGCGAACAGGTCCGCCCACGCCCTCGGGTCGTACTTGGCTCCGGTGAACCGGTCCAGCTGGGACATGTACTGCTCGTGCGGCACGATGTCGTCGTAGAACGACCAGGACTCCTGGACGCCGTCGACGGCGTAGATGCCCCAGTGCACGAAGATGCCCAACTTGGCGTCGGTGAACCACGGTTGCATGGCCATCGGTTCAGCTCCTGCGCAGCCGGAGCGTCAGGATCTGGAAGGGGCGCAGGGTGACCGGGACGCCGCCGTCAACGACTTCCGCGTCCTCCAGGGGCCGCTCCAGCAGGTCGGTGACCTGGGCGCCGGTGAGCGGGAAGCCGGTGCGCAGGACGCCGGTCGCGCGGCCGCCGCGGGACTCGTAGAGCCGTACGACCACGTCACCGGACTCGTCGTCGGCGAACTTCACGGCCTCGACGGTGACGCCCTCGCCGGCCACGGAGACGACCGGCTGCGGTGCGCCCGCCGAATCGGCCACGCGCAGCGGGAGGTTGAGGGCGTAGCCCTCGGCCACCGCGTCGTCGATGCTCGCGCCGGGCAGCAGCGAGTAGGTGAGGCGGTGCCGGCCCTGGTCGGCGCCCGGGTCCGGGATGCGCGGGGCGCGGACCAGGCTGAGGCGGACCGTGGTGGTCGTACCGCCGTCCTCGCGGACCGTGCGGGAGACGTCGTGGCCGTAGGTGGAGTCGTTGATGACGGCGACGCCGTAGCCGGGCTCGGCGAGGTGCACCCAGCGGTGGCCGGAGACCTCGAAACGGGCCGATTCCCAGCTGGTGTTGGTGTGCGTGGGCCGCTGGATGTGGCCGAACTGGATCTCCGCGGAGGAGTGCGAGGCGCGGATGTCGATGGGGAAGCCGGCCTTGAGGAACTTCTCCGCCTCGTGCCAGTCGATGTCCGTCTCGAAGTCGATCCGGGGGCTGCCGGCGCGCAGTGTGATCGTCTGGGTGATCTTCGAGCCCTTGCCGAAGGAGCGCGTGACGCGGATCGAACCGAGCAGCGGGTCCTCGTCGACGATCTCCACGGAGTCGGTGTCCAGCAGGTCCGTGTAGCGGTTCTTGTAGTGCTTGTCGACGTCCCAGGCGTCCCAGTAGTTGGGCAGGTCGGTGTGCAGCCGCAGCAGGTTGCCCGCCTCGGCCAGGACCTCACGGTTGGCCCGCAGGTCGAGGACGGAGGAGAGCGTGCCGTCCTCGGCGACCTCGACCCGCACCAGGCCGTTGTCGAGCACCCGGCCGTCGACCGTGACGGGAGCCGGGGGTTCGACCACCGCGACCTCCGCGCTGCCGTTCGCCGGGACCTCGACGTACGTCGGCACGCCCGTCGCCGTGCGGATGACCTCGGCGCGGTCGAACGGGCTGGTGTTGAACACCCGGGTGCCGCCCGCGCCCAGCGCGGCCACGGCCTCGGCGGTCAGCGCCTCCAGCTCCTCGGCGACCCGCGCGTACTCGGCCTCCGCCTCGCGGTGCACCCAGGCGATGGACGAGCCCGGCAGGATGTCGTGGAACTGGTGCAGCAGCACCGTCTTCCACAGGCGGTCCAGCTTCTCGTACGGGTAGGCGTAGCCCGGCGCGTGCAGCGCGGCCGTCGTCGCCCAGAGCTCGGCCTCGCGCAGCCGGTGTTCGGAGCGGCGGTTGCCCTGCTTGGTGCGGGCCTGGGAGGTGTAGGTGGCGCGGTGCAGCTCCAGGTAGAGCTCGCCGACCCAGACGGGGGCGTCCGGGTACTCCTCGCGGGCCTTGGCGAAGAACTCGTCCGGGTGCTCGACGACGACCTTGGGCGAGCCCTCCAGGTCGGCGAGCCGGCGCGCCCGCTCCATGATCTCGCGGGTGGGGCCGCCGCCGCCGTCGCCCCAGCCGAAGGGCGCGAGGGAGCGGGTGCCGTTGCCCTTCTCGGCGTAGTTGCGGACCGCGCGGGACATCTCCTCGCCGCTGAAGCGGGCGTTGTAGGTGTCGACGGGCGGGAAGTGGGTGAAGATGCGGGTGCCGTCGATGCCCTCCCACCAGAAGGTGTGGTGGGGGAAGGTGTTGGTCTGGTTCCAGGAGATCTTCTGGGTGAGGAACCACTCGTTGCCGGCGAGCTTGGCGAGCTGCGGGTAGGCCGCGTTGTAGCCGAAGGAGTCGGGCAGCCAGACGCCCTTGGTCTCGATGCCGAAGTGCTCGATGAAGAACCGCTTGCCGTGGACGAGCTGGCGGGCGATGGCCTCGCCGCCGGGCAGGTTGCCGTCGGACTCGACCCACATGCCGCCGACCGGCGCCCACTGGCCCTTCTTCACGGACTCCTGGATGCGGGCCCAGACCTTCGGGTAGTTGTCACGCACCCACTCGTACTGCTGGGCCTGCGAGCAGGCGAAGACGAACTCCTCGTACTCGTCGGCCAGCGAGGTGACGTTGGAGAAGGTGCGGGAGGTCTTGCGCTTGGTCTCGCGGATGGGCCACAGCCACGCCGAGTCGATGTGCGCGTGGCCGACGCCGGAGACGATGTGGGCGCTGGCGTTGGCGGGCTTGGCCAGCACGGGCCTCAGGGCCTCGCGGACGGCGGTGGCCGAGCCGGAGACGTCGTCCAGGTCCAGCAGGTCGAGGGCGCGGTCGAGAGCGTGCAGGATCTCGTGCCGGCGCGGGTCGTGCTCGCCGAGCTCCGCCATCAGCTCGCGCAGCACCTGCAGGTCGAGGTCGAGGTGCCAGACCTCCTCGTCGAGGACGGCGATGTCGGCACGCTTGAAGGTGTACAGCGGCTTGTCGCCGGCGGTGAGGACGTCGCCGAGGGGGGTGGGCTCGGAGAAGTTGTTGGCCAGGATGTCCGGGTTGGAGGCCGCCTCGACCAGGTAGTCGATCTGCTCGCCGCCGGTCGCGGGGTTGGCGATCGCCACGTACTGGTTGAGCGGGTTGACGGCCTTGAGCGGGGTGCCGTCGGTGAGGTGGACGAGGGCCTCGGCCTGGTTGCCGGGCCAGTCGCCGACGAAGCCGAGGTCGATGACGGCCTCGACGCGCTTCCCGGCGAACTCCGCTGGCACCTGTCCGCGCATCCGGAACCAGGTGGTACCCCACGGCGGGCCCCAGGGGGTGCCCATGGCGAAGGGGGCGTACGGCGCTGCCGCGGCCTCCTCGAAGGAGACCGGCTCGCCGGGGGCCTGCCAGGCCTCCACCTTGAAGGGGACGGTGGCCGCGTAGATCGCGGGCTTGATGCGCTGGGTGTGGAGGCGCTCGGCGCGCTCTTCGATCCGGCGGCGTTCGTCGTGCATGAAAGTCTCCAAGAAGAGGGCGGAGGGGAAAGCGCTTTCCGCCGGGAGCTTACTTCAGGTAGTCGAGGCCAGGATGAACGGCCGTGTAGCCCTCCACCAGCCGTCGGGCCACATTCACGGAGTCGACCAGCGGGTGCAGCGCGAAGGCCTTCACCGCCGTCGCGCGCGACCGGGACTCGGCGGCGGCGAGCACCTCGCGCTCGACGGCCTTGACCGCGCAGACCAGGCCGGAGGCGTGGTCGGGCAGCGGGGCGACCGACACCGGGTGCGCACCGTTGGCGTCGACCAGGCACGGCACCTCGATGACCGCCTCGCGGTCGAGGACCGAGAGCGTGGTGCGGTTGCGGACGTTGAGGATCAGGGTGGTGCGTTCGTCGCGGGCGATGGCCCGCATCAGGGCGAGGGCGACCTTCTCGTAGCCGCCGGAGAGGTCGTCGAGCTCGCGCTCGCCGGCGCCCGCGGTCTCCCGGTTCTCGGCCATGTACGTCGCCTCGCGCTCGGCCCGGGTGCGGTCCCAGGCGGCGAGGGCCTGGGCGCCGGGGTCGCGCATCTCCTCGTAGAAGCGGGCCTGCTGGTCGCGCAGGAAGGCGCCGCGGGTCTTCTCGGCCTGCTGGTAGGCGCGGACGGCCTCGCGGTTGAAGTAGTAGTAGTGCAGGTACTCGTTCGGGATCGCGCCGAGGGACTGGAGCCAGTCGGTGCCGAAGAGCTTGCCCTCCTCGAAGGAGCCGAGCAGGTCGGGGTCGGCGAGCAGCCGGGGCAGTTCGTCGCGGCCGGCGATGTGCAGGCCGCGGACCCAGCCGAGGTGGTTGAGGCCGACGTAGTCGATCCAGGCCTCCTTCGGGTCGGCGCCGAGCACGCGGGCGATGCGGCGGCCGAGGCCGACCGGCGAGTCGCAGATGCCGATGACGCGGTCGCCGAGGTGGCGGGACATGGCCTCGGTGACCAGACCGGCCGGGTTGGTGAAGTTGATGACCCAGGCCTCGGGCGCGAGCCGGGCCACGCGCCGGGCGATGTCCACGGCGACCGGGACGGTCCTGAGGCCGTAGGCGATGCCGCCCGCGCCGACCGTCTCCTGGCCGAGGACGCCCTCCGCGAGGGCCACCCGCTCGTCGTTCGCGCGCCCCTCCAGGCCGCCGACGCGGATCGCGGAGAACACGAAGTCGGCGCCGCGCAGGGCCTCGTCGAGGTCGGTCGTCGCGGTCACCGCGGGGGCGTCCTCGGCACGGACGGCCTGCTCGGCGAGGACCCGGGTCACCGCGGAGAGCCGGCCGGCGTCCAGGTCGTGCAGCACGACCTCGGTGACCCTGCCCTCGCCGCGGTCGCCCAGGAGGGCGCCGTACACGAGCGGTACGCGGAACCCGCCGCCGCCCAGAATCGTCAGCTTCACTCTTGTACCTTTCCTGCCACGACCACTTCGACGCCCGCCTCCTCGAGAAAGGAGCGGGTCGCCGGGTCGGCCGTGGCGTTCGTGACCACCACGTCCAGGTCCTCGGGACCACAGACCTTCGCCATGCCCGTACCCGGGAACTTGGCGGCGTCGGCGAGCAGGACGACCTTGTCACTGGCCTTGATCATGGCCCGCTTCACCGGCACCTCGACGACCGTCGTGTCCATCACCTGCCCACCGGGGCGTACTCCACTGGTGCCCAGGAAGAGCCAGTCCGCATGCAGCTGGCGCAGGTTGTCCTCGGTGAGGAAGCCGACCAGGGAGCGGTACTCGCGCCGGACCATGCCGCCGAGCAGCACCAGTTCGATGCCCTCGTCGTCGGCGAGCTCCTCGTAGACCACCAGGTTGCTGGTGATCACGGTGAGCCGGCGGCCGTGCAGCTGGCGGGCCAGCCGGAAGGCGGTGGTGCCGATGTCGAGCAGCACGGACTGGCCGTCGGCGATCATGGCCGCGGCCCGCTCGGCTATGGCGTCCTTCTCGGCCACGCGCACCTCGGCGACCTCGGCGAAGGGCTGGTCGCCCTCCTCCACGACGGCGCCGCCGTGCACACGGGTGAGCAGCCCGTCCTCCTCGAGCTTGACCAGGTCGCGCCTGATCGTGGCGGGGCTCACGCCCAGCTGCTCGGAGAGATCGGTCACGGACGCGGGACCACCGGAGCGCAGGGCCCGCAGGATGAGTTGGTGTCGTCGTTCTGCCAGCACGGCGTGCACACTACTCGTCATCTTCAATCAAATCCATGCTCAGTTCTGCTCGGGTATTGACCAATCCCGTGGATCAGCGCACGATTCCCGTCATCGAAATTGACGAGTTTTGACGAGAGGCTCATCCCGTGGACGACGACAGGCCCGATGTGCTGCTGACCGGGCTGCTCTTCTACGACCTCGTCCTCACCGGGCTCGGCAAGCCGCCGACGCCGGGCGAGGAGATCTGGACGGCCGGCATGGGCTGCGGCCCCGGCGGCATCGCGAACCTCGCGGTGGCCGCGTCCCGCTTCGGCCTGCGCACCTCCCTCGCCACGGTCTTCGGCGACGACTTCTACGGCGAGTACTGCCGGGACGTGCTGTGCGACCAGGAGGACATCGACCTCTCGCTCTCCCGCACCGCGGACGGCTGGGCCACCCCGGTCACCGTCTCACTGGCGGCCGGCCACGACCGCGCCCTCGTCACCCACGGCCAGGAGCCGCCGTACTCGCAGGACGTGCTGATGGGCGACCCGCCCGAGGCGCGCACCGCCCTCGTGCACCTCGAGGCCGAGCCCCGCGAGTGGCTCGCCAAGGCCGCCGCGAACGGCACACAGATCTTCGCCGACGTCGGCTGGGACCCCACCCAGGAGTGGTCGAAGGACCTCCTGGAGCAGCTGGCCCTGTGCCACGCCTTCGTCCCGAACGAGGTGGAGGCGATGGCCTACACCCGCACCGACAGCGCGGTCGCCGCGCTCGGCACCCTGTCCGAGCTGGTGCCGGTGGCGGTCGTCACCCGCGGCGGGGACGGCGCGGTGGCCGCCGACCAGATCACCGGCGAGTACGCGGAGGTCCCGGCCCTCGCGGTGGACGTCCTGGACGCGACGGGCGCCGGTGACGTCTTCGGCGCGAGCTTCGTCGCGGCCTCGCTCGGCGGCTGGCCGCTGGAGGAACGCCTGCGCTTCGCCGTCCTCGCGGCCGGCCTGTCCGTCCAGCAGCACGGCGGCGCCCTCGCGGCACCCGGCTGGTACGGCGTCGACCGCTGGTGGCGCTCCCTGACCGACCCCGGACTCCGGCGCGCGTACGGCTTCCTGGCCGACCGCCTCCCGGTGGACGTCGGCCCGCCGGTGCGCCACGCACCGGTCACCCCGCCCGCACGGCAGCACTGACCCGCACCACGCCCCCACTGCCCAACGCCCCTCAGCACCACGAACAGGAACAACAGGAGTGACCCGTGGACCTTTCTCGTAGAGGCTTCCTCCAGGCCGCCGCGCTGACCGCGGCCGCGTCCGGACTGACCGTCGCCTGCGGCGGCAGCTCGGGGTCGGGCGGCACCAAGAACGGCAAGAACCTCACCCTGTGGTACTGGGGCGGAGCGCTCAGCGACAAGGTGGTGGCGGAGGCGAAGACCCACTTCAGCAGCGCGGTCACGCTGACCACCGCCTCCATCGGCGGCGACTTCAAGCAGAAGCTGACCACCACGCTCGCCGCGGGCACCTCCGTGCCGGACATCACCGGCATCAAGGGCGAGGACATCGCGTCCTTCCTGCCCAACGGCAACCGCTTCCTGGACCTGAACGACCTGGGCTTCAAGAGCATCTCGTCCCAGTACCTGGACTGGAAGACCAAGCTCGCCCAGACCAAGGACGGCAAGCAGATCGGCTTCCCGATCGACATCGGCCCCACCGCCCTCTTCTACCGCGAGGACTTCTTCGCCAAGGCCGGGGTGCCCACCGACCCCGCCAAGGTCGCCGCGCTGGTCAAGACCTGGGAGGACTACTTCCAGCTCGGCACCGAGCTGCAGAAGAAGAACCCCGGCACCTACCTGGTCAACAACATCGGCTCCATGTTCGACATGACCGTCGGCCAGGGCACGCAGCGGTTCATCGACAAGAACAACCACTTCATCGGCGACCAGGACCACATCCGCGCCGCATGGACCACGTCGGTGCGCCCCTACACCCTCGGCCTCGACGCCAAGATCAACGACAACACCTGGAACGCCGCCATCGGCAAGACCCTCCTCACCGAGCTCGGCGCGGCCTGGCACGCGCTGGACATCGAGCAGGCCGCGCCGCAGACCAAGGGCAAGTGGCGGGTGTGCGCGATGCCCGTCGGGCCGGCCAACCAGGGCGGCTCCTACCTGGCGCTGCCCAAGCAGTGCCGCAACCCGGAAGAGGCGTTCAAGATCATCAGCTGGATCCTCAGCCCCGCCAACGACGCCCGCGGCTTCACCGACGCCGCCATCTTCCCCGCCGCCCCGGCCGCCTACACGATGCCGGCCATGACGGGCCCCGACGCCTTCTTCGGCGGACAGAAGATCATCGACGTCTTCGGGCCGGCCGCCAAGGCCGTGCCGGTCGGGTACGAGGCCCCGGCCGACGCCGCCGTCATGGCCCCCTACAAGACGGAACTGACCAACATCGAGGCCAAGGGCAAGAAGCCCGACGACGCCTGGAAGGACGCGGTCAGCCAGGCCAAGCAGATCGCCCGGCGGCAGGGGGTGAACTGAGGTGACGTCCCCTCCGGTCACCGGTCCCGCCACGGTGCCCCGGCACCGTGGCGGGCCGGGCCCGGCCCGGTTCCGCCCACGGCGCGCCACGCCCGCGGGCACCGTTCGGCCCAAGCGGCGCGGGCTGCTGTCGTACTGGCGGCAGTACCTGGCGATCTCGCCGTTCTACCTGATCTTCGCCGCGTTCTCCTTCTTCCCGGTCTTCTACTCGCTCTACCTTGCCTTCCAGCGCTGGGACGGCATGGGCACCATGCAGTTCGTCGGACTGCAGCAGTTCAAGTTCCTGTGGGACGACCCGGTCTTCTGGCTGTCGATCCGCAACACCCTGGTGATCTGGGTGCTGTCCACCGTGCCGACCCTGTTCGGCGCCCTGATGCTGGCGACGCTGCTGCACTCGGTGCGCCGCTTCAAGGGCTTCTACCGCATCGCGCTGTACGTGCCTAACGTGACCTCGATCGTCGCCGTGGCGATCTTCTTCGGCGCGGTGTTCAGCAACAACTTCGGTCTGGTCAACGCCATCCTGGGCGTGGTCGGCATCTCGCCGGTTCCGTGGCTGAGCAACCCGTGGCTGATCAAGGTGGTCATCTCGCTGCTGATGACCTGGCAGTGGACCGGCTACAACATGATCATCTATCTGGCCGGCCTGCAGGCGATCCCGAACTCGATCTACGAGGCGGCGAAGATGGACGGTGCGGGCCCGATCCGCACGTTCTTCCAGATCACGATCCCGATCATGCGGCCGATCATCCTGTTCACGGTCATCATCTCGACCATCAACGGCCTGCAGAGCTTCAGCGAACCGCAGGTCCTGTTCGCCAACAACGCCGCCAACGCCAACCTCGGCGGCCCGGGCCAGGCGGGTCTGACCACGCTCCTGTACTTCTACCAGTCGGCCTTCCTCAACAACGACTACGGCTACGGCGCGGCCATCGTGTGGGCCTTCTTCGTACTGATCATCGTCCTCGTCGCCGTCAACTGGCGCATCACCACGCGAGGGAGGAAACCATGACGGCTGTGGACACCGCACGGCCGGCCACTGGCGGCAGGCGGCTGCGCCGCCCCAAGGGCCTGACGGCGCACATCATCCTCATCGTGGCCGTCCTGATCTCGGTCTTCCCGTTCGCGTGGACGATCATCATGGCGACCAACACCACGCAGGACATCTACAAGAGCCCGCCGAAGTTCACCTTCGGCTCCCATCTGCTGGAGAACATCCGGCATGTGCTGAACACCATCGATTTCTTCGGGTCGATGTTCAACACGGTGATGGTCGCGACCGTCACCACCGTCCTGGTGCTGTTCATCGACTCCCTGGCGGCCTTCACCTTCGCCAAGTTCGACTTCCCCGGGCGCAAACTGCTCTTCGGTACGTTGCTGCTGTTCATGATGCTGCCGTTGCAGCTGGCGATCCTGCCGCAGTTCATCCTCATGTCGAAGATCGGCTGGGTCGGGATGCTCAAGGCGCTGGCCCTGCCCTCCCTCGCCAACGCCTTCGGCATCTTCTGGTTGCACCAGTACATCCAGAACGGCGTTCCCGACGAACTCCTCGACGCCGCGCGCATCGACGGCGCCGGGTTCTTCCGTCAGTACTGGAACATCGCACTGCCGATGATCAGGCCCGCGCTGTCGTTCCTCGCCATCTACGCCTTCGTCAACTGCTGGAACGACTACATCTGGCCGCTCGTCGTGCTCACCAACCCCGGGCACGTGACCCTCCAGGTGGAGCTCGCCCAGCTCAACGTCGGCCACACCACCGACTACAGCATGGTCATGGCCGGTGTGCTGATGGCGGCGCTCCCGCTGGTCGTCGTCTTCAGCATCTTCGCCCGCGGCTTCATCGCGGGCGCCACCGAGGGAGCCGTACAGGGCGCCTGACCCGGGTCAGGAGAGAGGGGCGGGCCGTGACGTACGGAGGTCGGCCGGGGCGCGGCAAGGTGCTCGTCGTCGGCATGGACGGGCTGCGCTACGACCGGCTGATCCGCTCCCCCGCCGCGGCACCGGTGCTGCACGGCCTGATGGCGGCGGGCGCCCACGGCACCAGCCTGCTGCCCTACGGCGAGGCGGACGGCCAGGCCGAGGGCGGGCCCTGGTCCAGCATGGCCTACACCGACTCCGGGCCCGGCTGGTCGAGCGTGCTGACCGGGGTGTGGCCGGACCGGCACGGGGTGAGCGGCAACGACTTCGCCGGTGCCGACTACGCCCGGCACCCCGACTTCCTCACGCTCGCCGCCACCAGGCGGGCCGGTCTGCGCACCGCGGCCGCGGTGTCCTGGCCGGAACTCGTCCGCCGCGGCACTCTCGGCCCGGCCATCGGCCGGCGGGTGCGCTTCGACGGCGAGAGCGACGGCTACGGCACCGCGGACCGCCTCGTGGCCCGTACCGCCGTGCGCTGGCTCACCCAGGACGAGCCGGACGCCCTGTTCGTCTACTTCGGCGCCACCGACGAGGCAGCCCACGCCACCGGCCCCTTCAGTCCCGCCTACGACCAGGCGCTGCTCACCCAGGACACCCATCTCGGCTGGCTGCTCGCGGCCATCGAGGCCCGGCACCTGGACCCCGCCCGTTCGCAGGAGCGCTGGACCGTGCTGGTCACCACGGACCACGGGCACCTCGACGCCGGTGGCCACGGCGGAGTCACGCGGGCCGAGCGCGAGGTGTTCGTCGTCCTCGCCGAACCCGGCATGCCCGGCGGCACCCGGCTCGACTCACCCCGCCTGATCGACATCGCCCCCACCGTCCTGGACCGGCTCGGCGTCCCCGTCGACCCCGCCTGGGGTCTGCAGGGCCGGCCTCTCGCCGGTCCCCTCTCACTCACTTCACCCCCGACTTCGGAACGGTCATGACCGACGCACACCGCGGCCCCCGCCCCGCCGATCCCCTCACCGCCCTGCGCCCCTGGGAGGCCCCCGAACTGACCTCCTGGGGGCGTCTGCCGATGAACGCCGTCGACCGGCGCCCCGGAGCCCTCTCCCTGGACGGCGACTGGCGTTTCCAGTTGCTGCCCGCTCCGGACGCGCCGGTCGGCGGTCCCTGGTCCGCGGCCCAGGTCCCCGGCGCCTGGACCCTGCAGGGCACCGACGACCTGCCGCAGTACACCAACGTCCGGATGCCGTTCCCCGACTTCCCGCCCGGCTCCCCCGAGGCCAACCCGACGGGCGTGTACGAGCGGGAGGTGGACGTGCCCGCCGAGTGGGCCGGACACCGGATCGTGCTCCAGGTGGGCGCCGCCGAGAGCGTGCTCCTCGTGCATGTGGACGGGCGGCCCGTCGGCGTCTCCAAGGACTCCCACCTCGCCGCCGAGTTCGACCTGAGCGGGGTGGTGCGGCCCGGCGGACGGTCGGTCGTACGGCTGACCGTGGTCAAGTGGTCGGACGCCTCGCACATCGAGGACCAGGACCAGTGGTGGCACGGGGGCGTGACCCGGTCGGTGCTGCTGTACGCGACCGACCCGCTGCACCTGACCGACGTGACCGTGCGGGCCGCCCGCGACGGCGAACTGCGCGTCGACTGCCGGGTGCGCGACGCGCGCGGCGCGCTGTCCGACGGCTGGTACGTCAGTGGCGAACTCGACGGTCAGCTCCTCACGCAGGACCGCGAGTTCGACCGCGTCAACGTCGAGGACGACCGGGTCTCCGACTTCCTCGGCGAGGCCCGCATCCAGACCGTCGTCCCCGACGTCCGCACCTGGAACGCCGAGACGCCCGAGCTGTACGACCTGACCGTCCGCCTGCACCGCCCGGACGGCACGGTCGCCGACACCTCCCGCCACCGCGTCGGCTTCCGTGACGTCGAGATCACCGGCCGGGACCTCCTCGTCAACGGCGAGCGCGTGTACATCCGGGGCGTGAACCGGCACGACTTCCACCCGCTGACCGGCAGGACCCTCTCGTACGACGACATGCGCGCGGACCTCGTCCTGCTGAAGCGCTTCGGCTTCAACGCGATCCGCACCTCCCACTATCCGAACGACCCCGCGCTCTACGACCTCGCCGACGAACTCGGCTTCTACGTCGTGGACGAGGCGGACATCGAGTCCCACGACCACGCCCACGAGATCGCCGACGACCCGCGCTATCTGAACGCCTTCGTGGACCGGGTCTCGCGCATGGTCCTGCGCGACAAGAACCACCCGTCGATCATCATCTGGTCCCTGGGCAACGAGTCCGACTACGGCGCCAACCACGACGCGGCGGCCGGCTGGCTCCGGCGGCACGACCCGACCCGCCCGATCCAGTACGAGGGCGCCGCGAAGCTCGACTGGGCGGCCACCGACGACTGCTCCGACATCGCCTGCCCCATGTACGCCCCGCTGGAGGACTGCGTCGCCCACGCCCTGTCGGGCCGGCAGACCAGGCCGCTGATCCAGTGCGAGTACTCCCACGCGATGGGCAACAGCAACGGCACGCTCGCGGACCATTGGGCGGCCATCGAGTCCACGCCAGGACTTCAGGGCGGGTTCATCTGGGAGTTCTGGGACCACGGCATCCTCCAGTGTGTGAACGACGGCAGACCTGCCGGGCGTGGGGGCGCCGGGCTGTATGACAACGGTGTCGCCGCGCCCGGCCACCGCTGGGCGTACGGCGGCGACTTCGGCGAGACCATCCACGACGGCGCGTTCATCGCCGACGGCGTGGTCTTCCCGGACCGCGCCCCGAAGCCCTCCCTGTACGAACACCGGGAGATCGCGGCGCCGGTGCGCATCGAGTGCCGCCGGCACGAGGGCGTCATCCTCGGCAACCACCAGCACTTCCGCGGCCTGGACTGGCTGACCGGCACCTGGGAGCTGTCCCTGGCCGACGGCCGCACGCTGACCGCGCCCGCCGACCTGCCGGAGCTGCGGCCCGGCGAGACGGCGGCCGTGCCGCTGCCCTTCGAGGTGCCGCGCGACAGAGGTGAGGCCTGGCTGACGCTGCGGGTGAGCGTGGCCGAGGACCAGCCGTGGGCGCCGGCCGGCACCGAGCTGTGCGTGCCGCAGATCCGGCTGCACGGGCCCGAGGCGGCCGAGGACACCGTCGTGGAGCGTGACGTCCCTCTCGACGGCGAGGGCCTGCTGGTCCACCCCCTGCTCGGCAGCGCCCCGGTCCTCTCGCTGTGGCGGGCGCCCACCGACAACGACGAGCTGGGCGGCATGGCGCAGCGCTGGCGGACCTGGGGGCTCGACGCCCTGGTCCGCAAGGTCCTGTCGGTACGGCAGGACGGCGGCGGCCGGGTGACCGTGGACGCCGAGTACGCCGGCACCGTCGGGGTGGTGCGGCACCGGCAGGTGTTCACCCCGGTCGAGGGCGGGGTCCGGGTCGACGAGGAGGCCAAGCTTCCGGCGGAGTTCGACGACGTGGCCCGGGTCGGGTCGGTCTTCGAGACGAGACCGGGCCTGGAGCTGCTGGAGTGGTTCGGGCAGGGGCCCTGGGAGTCCTATCCCGACCGGAGCTTCGGGGCGCCGGTCGGCCACCACTCCGTCCGCGTGGACGACCTGTTCACCCCTTACCTGCGTCCGCAGGAGAGCGGCGGCCGGCACGGTGTACGGCGCTTCACGCTGTCGGCGCCGGACGCGACCGGCCTCGCCGTCGTACTGGACGAGCCGCGCCAGGTCACCGTCACCCGCTACCGCGCCGCGGATCTGACGGCGGCCCGTCACCACGACGAGCTGGTCCCGCGCCCCGGCTGCGTGGTGCACATCGACGCGGCGCACCGGGGTCTTGGCACGGCCTCGTGCGGCCCCGACACCTTCCCCGAGTACCGCGTCCCCGCAGGCGTCCACCGCTGGAGCTGGACCCTGCGCGTTCTGTAGAACTCCCCGTTCCTCCGCCCCCCTTACGGACTTCTGCCACCTCTTACGGAGCACACGTGTGTACTTCGCATGACCACAACCAGGGTGAGGCCGCGCAGGCCGGAGCCGGAAGACGCAGCTTCCTGCGGGCCACCGCCCTGCTCGGCGCCGCCGCCACGGCCGCCGTCGGACTGCCCGCCGTGGCCGAGGCCGCCGAGACCTCCGCGCGGGGCAGGTGGCGGCCGGACACCGAGAGCCGCCGGTTCACGCTCGCGGTGATGCCCGACACGCAGTACCTCTTCGACGGGCCCAGCATCGACAAGGCGCCGGTCGAGGCCTCCCTGCGCTATCTGATGGAGCAGGGCGACGAGTCCGGCGAGAACATCGTCTTCCTGTCCCACCTCGGCGACCTCACCCAGAACGGCGCCCAGCCCGAGTTCGCCGCGATCAGCGAGGCGTTCGGGCTGCTGGACCGCAAGGGCGTCGGTTACAGCGTCCTGGCCGGCAACCACGACGTGCGGTCCTCCACGGACGACCAGCGCGGCTCCACGCCGTACCTGGACGCATTCGGCCCGCAGCGGTTCAAGGGCCACAGGACGTTCGGCGGGGCGTCCGACGGCGGCTACAACACCTACCACCTGTTCCGGGCGGCCGGGCGGGAGTGGCTGGTGCTCGCGCTGGACTGGCGGCTGTCGGCGAAGGGGTACGCCTGGGCGAAGGACGTCCTGGCCAGGCACCCGAAGACGCCGGTCGTCCTGACCACGCACGAACTCGTCGTCCAGGACGACCAGTTGTCGGACTACGGCCAGCAGCTCTGGGACCAGCTGATCGCCGACCACGACCAGATCTTCCTCACCCTGAACGGCCACTACTGGCCCGCCGGGCGCGCGATCCGCAAGAACGCGGCCGGCCACGAGGTGCACCTGCACCTGACGAACTACCAGAACCGCTACTTCGGCGGCGCGGCGATGATCCGCCTCTACCGCTTCGACCTGGACCGGAACGTCATCGACGTGGAGACGGTCTCGCCGTGGATCCTCGGCCGGGCCGCAAAGGGGCTCAACGAGCTGGAGCGGCAGGAGATCGAACTCAGCGGCGACGCCGACCGGTTCTCCGTCGACATCGACTTCGCGGACCGCTTCTCCGGCTTCGACCCGGTCCCGGCCCGGCCGGCACGGCCCGCGTCGAAGCTGCTGATACCGGGCACGGTCGCCTACTGGCGCTTCGACGGGCCCGTCTCCGGCACCGTCCGGGACCTGTCCGGGCGCGGCAACGACCTCGGCCTGGTCACGGTGGGCGGCGGCTCGCTCGGCTGGTCCGCCGACCACCACCCCGACCAGCCCGGCCACGGCAGCCTGGAGTTCCAGGGCTACAAGTCGCCTCTGAAGGGCTCGTACCTGAGGACGGTCGACGGCGCCCCGCTCAACTCGGCCACGTTCAAGGACGGTTACACCATCGAGGCGTTCTACCGCCTGCCCGCCGACTGGGACCCGGACCACAACGCCTGGTCGGGCATCGTCAGCCGGACCGGTACGGGCGGCGCGGCCGGCAAGACCGGCGACGACCCCGACGAGCCGCTGGCCACCCTCTCCCTCTCCAACGACCGCGAGCCCCAGTGGGCCATGCGGCCGCTCAACCAGGAGGGCATCGCCACCAACTGGGGCCAGGAGACGCCGCTGGAGACCTGGTGGCACCTCGCGGTCGTCAACGACGGCCGGCACACCACGCTGTACGTCGAGGGCTGCCCGGTGGTCCGCAACCCCAGGGCCGCCGCGATCGGCATCACCTCCGTCGGACTGCCCTGGCTGCTCGGCGGCTACGAGTACGCCGGCAAGATCGACCAGATCCTGCACGGCCGCCTCGGCGACGTCCGGATCGTCGCGCGGGCGCTGCCCGTCACCTCCTTCATGACCCACTGACGCCCGCGAAGAGGACTGCGAGAGACCATGACCGAGCAGCAGCTGCCCTCCTGGGCCGATCCCGCCGTCTCCCCCGCCGACCTCGACGCCCAGGGCGTGTCCAGGCGCCAACTCCTGTGCCGCGCAGGTCTGTTCGGCGCCGCTTTCGCCCTCGGGTCGGCCGCGGCGCCGGCGTTCGCCTCCCCGCACCACGGTTTCGGCGGCGAGGACCCGCGCCTGGCGTACCTCGTCGGCGACCACCACGTGCACTCCGTCTACAGCCACGACGCCAAGTACACGTTCAGCCAGCAGGCGCAGGCCGCCGCCACGTACGGCCTGGACTGGATGGTGTTCAACGAGCACTCCAACTTCGGGCACGCCGACTACGGCGCGAAGCTGGAGCACGCCGAGATCCTCAAGGCCCGTGCGCAGAACCCGCGTCAGCTCATCTTCCAGGGCCTGGAGTGGTACATCCCGGCCGCCGAGCACTGCACGGTGTTCGCGGCGCCCGGACCGCACGAGACGGACCTGCTCACCCGGTTCGAGCTCGCCTACGACGGCAAGCTGCTCGGCTACACCGACGGCTCCGCCACGGGCGCGGACACCGCCCGCAACGAGGCGCACGCCGTCAAGGGCATCAAGTGGCTGGCGGAGCAGCGCCGTTCGGGTTACGTCGACGACGTCCTGGTGCTCGCCAACCACCCCCTGCGCCTGGGCATCGACTCCCCGCACGAGATGCGCAACTGGCGGGACGCGGCCCCCGAGATCGTGATCGGCATGGAGGGCGCGCCCGGGGCCCAGGGTGCCGCGCTCCCCGGCTGGCGGAGTGCCACCTCCATCCGCGGCGAGTACGAGAACAAGCCGTCGGCGCAGTCCTGGGCGGGCTACCCGGCGGACGCGTACCTCACGTACGGCGGTTTCGACTGGGCGACGGCGACGGTCGGCGGTCTGTGGGACTCGATGCTGGCCGAGGGCCGCCTGTTCACCATCACCACCAACTCCGACAACCACCGCACGGTCTTCGACACCTGGAAGAACGGCGAGTGGCCGGCCGGGCAGAACTTCGACAACACCGGCAAGCTGCCCGACCCGGTGAACACCGACACCCCGCAGCCCGGCAGCGACTTCTGGCCCGGCGAGTTCAGCCGCACCCACGTCGGCGTGACCCGCTACGGCTACCGTGCCGTGATGGCGGGCCTGCGCGCGGGCCGGGTCTGGCTCGACCACGGGCATCTGCTCGACGGGCTGGACGTCCGGCTGAAGCGGGACTGCGACGCGGGCCGGGGCGCCACGCTGGGCGGTCGGCTGCGCGTCCGCAAGGGCGAGCGGCTCACCCTGTACGTGACCGTGGCGACCGCCTCCCGGGCCAACCCGCAGGGGATCCTGCCCCGGTTGGCGCACGTCGACGTGATCCGGGGTGCGGTGCGCGGCCCGGTGAGCGACCCGGACACCTGGCAGGCGCCGGACACGAAGGTCGTCGAGACGAGGGACGTCTCGGGCCGCAAGGGGACGTACACCCTGCGGATCCCGCTGACCGCCGGGGACGAGTCCTTCTACGTCCGGCTGCGCGGCAGCGACGGCAACCGGCACGGCGCGGGCTACCTGGGCGCGTCCATCGACCCGCACGGGCCGATCCCGCACGAGCCCGGCGACGGTGACCCGTGGGCGGACACCTGGTTCTACTCGAACCCGGTCTTCGTGGACGTGGCGGGTGCCTGAGCGGCACTGATCGATGACGTCGTACCGTGGGCCGCATGAACGGTGAGGAATCGTCCTTGCGGCCCCAGTCCCTGCTGCTCACCTTCCTGGGCGACCAGGTGCTGGGACGGGACGTCTGTGTGTACTCGGGCAGCGTGATCGACGTGTTCGAGCGGGCGGGCGTGGGCGAGCAGGCGACGCGGTCGACGCTGACCCGGATGGTCAAGCGGGACCTGCTGCGGCGGCAGCGCCAGGGCCGCCGTATGTACTTCGGGCTGACCGAGCACTCCACGGCGGTCCTGCGCGACGGTGAGCGGCGCATCTGGCAGACCGGGGCCGTGAACCGGGACTGGGACGGCACCTGGACCCTGCTCGGTTTCTCGCTGCCGGAGTCCTGGCAGCGTCAGCGGCACGACCTGCGCTCCAAGCTCACCTGGAGCGGCTTCGGCCCGCTGTTCAGCGGCCTGTGGATCGCGCCGGGCGAGGTCGACGTCTCGGAGCTGGTCGCCGAGCTGGGCCTGTCCGCCCATGTGAAGGTCTTCCGCGCGCACGCCGACGCCGGCATGGACATCGGCGCGATGATCGAGGAGACCTGGGAACTGGCCGAACTGGCAGCCGGCTACCAGGAGTTCATTCGGCGCTGGCAGCCCTGGGAGACCGCTACGGCGGCCCCCGAGGACGCCCTCGCGCGGCGGCTGGTGCTCCAGGCGGAGTGGCTGCGGATCATCCGCCGCGACCCCCGCCTCCCGGTCAAGCACCTGCCCGACGACTGGCCGGCCGAGCAGGCGGAGAAGACGTTCCGGGCGGTGTACGACCAGCTCACACCGCCCGCCCGGGACGCCGCCGAACGCCTTCTCGACCTGGTGCCGGTCCGCCCCGATCAGGCGTAGAAGCGGGACAGGCTCTGCAGGACGGCGGCCGGCTTGGCGCCGCCCTCGATCTCGATGGTGCCGTCGACGGTGATCTGCACCCCGCCCGGCACCTCCTCGACCTCGGCCAGCTTCCCGACCAGGCGGATGCGCGAGCCGACCTTCACCGGCGAGGGGAAACGCACCTTGTTCAGGCCGTAGTTGACCTTGGTGGTGACGCCCTGGACGTCGAGGAGTTCGGTGAACAGGGGGATGAAGAGGGAGAGGGTGAGGTAGCCGTGGGCGATCGGGGCACCGAAGGGGCCCTCGGCGGCGCGCTCGGGGTCCACGTGGATCCACTGGTGGTCGCCGGTGGCGTCGGCGAAGGTGTTGATCCGCTCCTGGGTGACCTCGATCCACTCACTGGTGCCGAGGTCGCTGCCGGCGAGCTTCTTCAGTTCGTCGATGCCGTTGACGGTGATGCTCATGGAGTTCCCTAACTGTTGCCGTACCGGTTGCGGACACGGGACTTGAGGAGTTTCCCGGAGGCGGTGCGCGGCAGTTCGTCCGCCAGCACCACCGACTTCGGGATCTTGTACTTGGCGAGGCGCCCGGCCAGCGAGGCCAGCACCTCGTCGGGATCGAGCGAGGCGCCCTCGCGCGGCACGACGACCGCACGCGGCACCTCGCCCCACTTCTCGTCCGGCACGCCGATGACCGCGCACTCGACGATGTCGGGGTGGGCGAGGAGCTGGTCCTCGATCTCGGCGGGGTAGATGTTCTCGCCCCCGGAGATGATCATGTCCTTGATGCGGTCGACGATGTGGACGTACCCGTCCTCGTCGACGCGGGCGGCGTCCCCGCTGCGGAACCAGCCGTCCGCGAAGGAGGCGGCCGTCTCCTCGGGCAGCCCCCAGTAGCCGGGCATGACGTGCGGCCCGCGGACGATGATCTCGCCGGTCTCGCCGACGTCGACGGGCGTGAGGTCCGGCCGGACGACCCGCACGTCGCTGAAGAAGTGCGGCACGCCCGCCGAGCCCGCCTTGCCGACCGCGTGCTCCGCGTCCAGGAACAGCGTGCCGGGGGACGCCTCGGTCATGCCGTAGCCCTGGAGGAAGGTCAGGCCCCGCTCCTGGTACGCGGCGATCAGCGGTGTCGAGACCGGGGAGCCGCCGCAGGTGAGGATGCGCAGGGAGGACAGGTCCGCGTCCGGCCAGCGTGGGTGCCGGGCGACCTGCTCGAACATCGTCGGCACCCCGAACATGAAGGTGATCCGGTGTTCCTCGATCAGGTCGAAGGTGGCGTTCGGGTCGAAGGCCTCCACCAGGACGCAGGTGCCGCCCTTCAGCAGCACCGGCAGGGTCAGCATGTTCAGGCCGGCCGTGTGGAACAAGGGCGCGGAGACCAGGGCGCGTTCGTCGGCGATCAGGTCGTGGTCGACGAGGACGTTGACCGCGTTCCAGGTCAGGTTGCCGTGGGTGAGCATGGCGCCCTTGGGGCGGCCGGTCGTCCCCGAGGTGTACATGATGATGCAGGTGTCGTCGGGGGTGACCGGCTCGTCGATCGGTTCGCCCGGAGCGGCCGTCACCGCCCGCTCGTACTCAGCGCCCACCTCGACGTACGCCCGTACGTCCGTGTCCCCCGGCAGCCCGGCGACCAGCCCCGCGTGCGAGGGGCCGTAGACGAGTGCCTTGGCTCCCGAGTCGGCGAGCTGGAAGGCGATCTCCGGGCCCGCGAGGCGGGTGTTGAGCGGCACGAAGACCGCGCCGAGCGTGCCCGCCGCGAACAGCGTCTCCAGGTAGGAGGGGTGGTTCGGGCCGAGGTAGGCGATGCGGTCGCCGCGCCGGATGCCGCGGGCGCGCAGGGCGTGCGCGAGGCGGGTGGTGCGGTCGTACAGCTGCGCGTACGTCAGCGAGGTGCCGCCGTGGATCAGGGCGGTGCGGTGCGGGGTCTTGCGGGCCCGGCGTGCGGGCCACGACCCCAGTCCCTCGTTGCGCATCTACGGCCCCTTACGGCTTGGTGAGCCCGAGCAGACGGGCGGCGTTCTCCTTGAGGATCCTCGGCTTGACCTCGTCCTTGATCGACAGCTTCTCGAAGTCGTCGAGCCAGCGGTCGGGGGTCAGGACGGGGAAGTCGGAGCCGAAGAGGACCTTGTCCTTGAGCAGCGTGTTCGCGTACTGCACGAGCTGCGGCGGGAAGTACTTCGGCGACCAGCCGGACAGGTCGATGTGCACGCCCGGCTTGTGCGTGGCGACGGCGAGGGCCTCGTCCTGCCAGGGGAAGGACGGGTGCGCCAGGATGATCTTCAGGTGCGGGAAGTCGGCGGCCACGTCGTCCACGTGGAGGGGGTTGGAGTACTTGAGCCTGATCCCGCCCCCGCCGGGGACGCCGGCGCCGATGCCCGTCTGGCCGGTGTGGAAGAGGGCGATGGTGCCCGTCTCCTCGATCACCTCGTACAGGTCGTACGCCACCGAGCGGTCGTTGGGGAAGAAGCCCTGGATGCTCGGGTGGAACTTGAAGCCCTTGACCCCGTACTCCTCGACCAGGCGGCGGGCCTGCTTGACACCCGCCTTGCCGCGGAAGGGGTCGATGGAGGCGAAGGGGATCAGCACGTCGGAGTTGGCGGCGGCGGCCTCGGCGACCTCCTCGTTCGGGACGGGCGCGGTGCCGGTCGCGGACTCGGCGTCCACCGTGAAGATCACGGCGGCCATCCTCCGCTCCCGGTAGTACGCGGCCGTCTCCTCCAAGGTCGGCTTCCGCTTGCCCTCCACCTTGAAGTAGGCGGAGGAGGCGTCGTGCAGGTCGTCGTCCAGCGAGGAGTGCCCCTTGGAGGAGACCTCCGCGTGGGTGTGGACGTCGATCGCGACCAGATCGTCGACGTTCATCGAGGGGGACATCACGCCTCCGGGAACTTGGGCGCCGGGATGCCGACCGACTCGAGCTCGGCACCCACGGACGTCGGGAAGACGTCGGCCAGGGTCTCGGGGGTCCAGCCGCCGTCGGCGTACGCCGTCCTGATCTCCTGCGGGTGGGACCAGAGTGCCACCTTGTCGCCGCCGATGCCGATGGCCTGGCCGGTGATCCCGCGGGCCGCCTCGGAGGCGAGGAACGGCACGAGGGCCGCGCAGTCCTCGGGGGTGCCGAAGCCCTCGCCCTTGCGCAGGAAGTCCGGGAACGGCTCGCCGTTCTTCAGGGCCTCGACGTACGGCGCGAAGGCGGGGATGGTCTCGGTCATCGCGGTCGCGGCGACCGGCACGATCGCGTTGACGGTGATGTTCGCCCGGCCCAGCTCCATCGACCAGGTGCGGGCCATGGCGGCGATGCCGGCCTTGGCCGCCGCGTAGTTCGTCTGGCCGAAGTTGCCGCGCTGGCCGGCCGGGGAGCCGACCAGGATCAGGGTGCCGCCCTCGCCCTGCTCGCGCATGCGCACGGCGGCGGCGCGGGCGCAGGTGAAGGTGCCCTTGAGGTGGGTGGTGATCACCGCGTCGAAGTCCTCGTCGGTCATCTTCCACAGCACCTTGTCGCGCAGGATGCCGGCGTTGGTGACCAGGATGTCCAGCCGGCCGAACTCCTCGACGGCACGGTTGACGAGCCGGTCCGCGGCCTCGCTCGTCCCCACCGGGACGACCTCGGCGACGGCGGTCCCGCCCGCCTCCTGGATGGACTTCGCGGCCGCCTCGGCCACGGCCTCGTCCACGTCGTTGACGACGACGGAGGCGCCGTGGGCGGCCAGGGCGTGCGCGTAGGCCAGGCCGAGGCCCCGGCCGCTGCCGGTGACGACGGCGACCTTGCCGGTGAGATCGATGCTGGGCACGGGTGGAGTCCCTTCAACATGGGCTGCGGCTTCGAGATCGAAGCTAAGAGCAATAATTGTCGACGTCAATAGTTGTTCGAAACCTCCCGGTGCGACATGCTGGGATCCGCACCACGGAACGCCCCCTGCGGGGCCTGAGACCAGGGGAGCCCGCCATCAGCCGCCAGCACGCCGAGAACGCACCCTCGATCGACGCGGACGAGCCCTGGATGCGCGGCCTGCACGCGGACACCGGCTATCTGCTCTACCGGCTGGGCCTGCGCTCGGGTCAGTTGTTCAACACGTTCCTGCAGGAGTCGGGCCTGCGCCTGCGTCACTACGCGGTCCTGCGTTTCCTCGCCACCTCCGAGGGCGCCCTGCAGCGCGAGCTGAGCGTCCGGCTCGGCTACGACCCGAGCGCGATCGTCGGCCTGGTGGACGACCTGGAGAAGCTGGGCTTCGCCGAGCGCCGCCCCTCCCCCGACGACCGGCGCAGCCGCATCGTGGCCCTGACCGGGGACGGCCGCGCCTTCCTGCGCGGCACGGACGAGGCGGGCCTGCGCGTGACCAACGACCTCCTGGAACCACTGGACCCCGCCGACCGGGAGACGCTGCACCGGCTGCTCCTGCGCATCGCGGAGGACGGACTGGGGTGACGCATGCTCTCGACCGCCGGCGGACGAGCGGGAGGGGCCCCGCCATGAGCGTCCGCTCCGCGCCCGACCGGCTGCTCGCCGTGCTCGCCGCGTTCGACCACGAGCACCCGGCGCTGTCCCTGACGGACATCAGCCGGCGGGCCGGGCTGACCCTGACCACCGCGCACCGCCTGGTCGGCGCGCTCACCGACTGGGGCGCCCTGGAGCGGGACGCGTCCGGCGTCTACCACGTCGGGCTCAGGCTCTGGGAGGTCGCGGCACTCGCCCCGCGCGGGCTGGCGCTGCGCCAGATCGCCCTGCCGTACCTGGAGGACCTGTACGAGGCGACCCACGAGAACGTGCAGATGGCCGTGCGGGACGGAAGCGAGGTCGTCTACATCGAGTGGCTGTCCGGGCGGTCGGCCGTCGGTGTGCACATCCGCGTCGGCGCCCGCTGGCCGCTGCACGCCACCGGCGTCGGGCTCGCGCTGCTGGCGCACGCCGACGCCGAGTCCCAGGACGAGTACTGCGCGGGCCCGCTCGCGCCCTTCACGCCGCACACCATCACCGACCCGGCCCGCCTGCGCCGGGTGCTGGCCGAAGTACGGCGCACGGGCGTAGCGGTGAGCAGCCGTCAGGTCACCGACGACGCCCTGTCGGTGGCCGCGCCGGTGCGCGGACCGGGCGGGGCGGTCGTCGCCGCCGTGTCGGTGGTGGTGCCGCAGGCCGACGTCGAGGTCCCCGCGCTGATACCGGCGGTGCGGCTCGCCGCACGCGGGATCTCCCGAGCACTGGGCTGGCAGCCGACGAGGGAGCCCTGAGGCGCCGGCGCGTGCGCACATAAGGCATTCATGGGGTGAACTCACCCGCCCCGGAAGGACTTTCCTTGTTTTAAGTCTTGACGACCCGAGTGAGCGGGAGCACATTGGGCCCACTTTGAGAGCGCTCTCAAACGGCACCCGCAGCCATCACCCCGTACCCGAGAGGCCCCCCATGAGTGCAAGCTCCGGCATACCCAGACGGCGACGCGCGCTCGTCGCCGTCCTCAGCACACTCGGACTCGCGGCGGCGCTCGCCACGGCCGCCACCCAGTCCGCCGACGCCTCCGCCCCCACGCCCCCGTCGGGCTGGACCCAGGTCTTCGCCGACGACTTCAACGGGCCTGCGGGCACCGGCGTGAACACCGCCGACTGGCAGTACGACACCGGGATCTCGTATCCGGGCGGCCCCGCGAACTGGGGCACCGGCGAGGTCGAGACGATGACCAACAGCACCAACAACGTCGCCCTCGACGGCAACGGCAACCTGAAGATCACTCCGGTCCGCGACGCGGCCGGCAACTGGACCTCGGGCCGTATCGAGACCACCCGCACCGACTTCCAGCCCCCCGCGGGCGGCAAGCTGCGCGTCGAGGCCCGCATCCAGATGCCGAACGTCACCGGGAACGCGGCCGCGGGCTACTGGCCGGCGTTCTGGATGCTCGGCGCGCCCTACCGGGGCAACTACCAGAACTGGCCGAGCGTCGGCGAGCTGGACATCATGGAGAACGTCAACGGCATCAACAAGACCTGGGCGACCATGCACTGCGGCACCGGCTCGGGCGGCCCCTGCAACGAGACGACGGGGCTGGGCAATTCGACGGCGTGCCCGAACACCACCTGCCAGTCCGGCTTCCACACCTACACCATGGAGTGGGACCGCTCCGTCAGCCCCGAGGCGATCCGCTTCTCTGTCGACGGCGTCAACTACCAGACGGTGACGGCGAACCAGGTCGACGCCACGACCTGGGCCAACGCCACCAACCACGGCTTCTTCGTCATCCTGAACGTGGCGATGGGCGGCGCCTTCCCGGCCGCGTTCGGCGGCGGACCGACCAGCGCCACCGAGTCCGGCCACCCGATGCTCGTGGACTACGTCCAGGTGCTGTCGTCCGGTGGGAGCGGTACCACCCCTCCGCCGTCCGGCAACCGTGACGCCTACAGCGCCATCCAGGCCGAGTCGTACGACAGCCAGTCCGGCACCAGCACGGAGAACACCACCGACACCGGCGGCGGCCAGGACCTCGGCTCCCTCGCAAACGGCGACTGGGCCCTCTACAAGGGCGTCGACTTCGGCTCCACGGCGGCCACCCAGTTCTACGCGCGGGTGGCCAGCGGCGCCGCGTCGGGCGTCAGCGGCCTGGTCGAGGTCCGGCTGGACAGCCGCACCAGCACCCCGATCGGCAGCTTCGCCATCGCCAACACGGGCGGCTGGCAGTCCTGGCGGACGGTCCCGGCCAACATCAACTCGGTGACCGGCACGCACGACGTGTATCTCACCTTCACCAGCGGCCAGCCGGCCGACTTCGTGAACGTGAACTGGTTCGACTTCGGGCACTGACGGCACGGTTCACCGGACCAGGGGCCCCACGCGTGCGCGTGGGGCCCCTTTTCAGCGCAGTTCCGCCCGGAACGCCGCCGGTGTCATGTCGGTGTGCTGCTGGAAGAACTTGGAGAAGTTCGCGGCGTCCGGGAAGCCGACGGCCGCGCCGACGCGGGCGATCGGCAGGTCCGTGTGGGCGAGCAGGCGCTTGGCCTCCAGGACGACCCGTTTGTCGATGAAGCCCTTGGGGGTCTCCCCGGTGGCGGCCCGCACGGCGCGCACCAGGGTGCGGCGGGAGTAGCCCAGGGCGTCGGCGTAGGCGCTGACGCTGTGGTTGGTCGCGAAGCCCTGCTCCACGGCGTCCCGGAAGAGGGTGAAGGTCGTGTCCGACTGACGGCGGGTCGCCTCCGCCGAACTCGCCGCCAGATGGGCGAGACGGAGCAGGAACGCCGTCAGACAGTGGCGCAGGACCGCCGTGTGAAGGCTCAGCGGGAGTGTCGTGGCGTCCTCGTACTCGTTCCGCAACTGGGTCAGGGCCGAGCGGAGGGCCGTCAGCTGCGGGCCGTCGGGGCTGAGCAGGGGCGGGAGGTCGTAGCGGTAGAGGCCGGTCGCCTCCACGGTGGCGCGGGGCAGGAAGCCGGGTTGCATGGTCAGCACGGTTCCGCGGTACTCGCTCGTCTTCGAGAACCGGTGGACCTGACCGGGGCGGATCCACAGCAGGTCGCCCGCCGTCGCCTCGTACTCGGCGAAGTCGATCATGTGGCGGACGGGGCCGTCGTCGAAGAGCATCACGACGTGGAAGTCGATGCGGTGGACGCGGTGCAGGGGGGCGTCCGCGTGCCAGGTGCGGCCTGCGCCCATCGGGCCCACCTGCATACCGACCCCGCACACACTCAGCTCGACCGGGAAGGGGAACGTTCTGATCCCGTCCATGCCCGCTTCACCGTCTCCGCCTTGGATGGTTCTGTCCGCCATGTCCTTCTCACGCCGCCCAGCTGCCGCTTCCGGTGTCCCACTTTCACCACAGGCTGGCACACGAGGACCTGGCACCGTAAAAGTCAGACTTTTAAGTTTGAACGCGTCAGGCCAGAACCACCGCTGCGATCGAGGACTTCTTGAAGATGAGCACGCAGACACCGGACAGCTTCGAATGGACCGAACTCGACCGGCGCGCCGTGGACACCGCACGGGTGCTGGCCGCCGACGCCGTGCAGAAGGTCGGCAACGGCCATCCGGGCACCGCGATGAGCCTCGCCCCGGCCGCGTACACGATCTTTCAGAAGGTGATGCGCCACGATCCCGCCGACCCTGAGTGGACCGGCCGGGACCGCTTCGTCCTCTCCCCCGGCCACACCTCGCTGACCCTCTACACGCAGCTGTTCCTGTCGGGGTACGAGCTCGAGCTGGACGACCTCAAGGCCTTCCGGACGCACGGCTCCAAGACGCCCGGCCACCCGGAGTACGGGCACACGGCCGGCGTGGAGACCACCACCGGCCCCCTCGGGCAGGGCGTGGCCAACGCCGTGGGCATGGCGATGGCCGCCCGTTACGAGCGCGGTCTGTTCGACCCGGAAGCGCCCGAGGGCACCTCACCGTTCGACCACACCATCTGGGCGATCGTCTCCGACGGGGACCTGGAGGAGGGCGTCTCCGCCGAGGCCTCCTCGCTCGCCGGGCACCAGAAGCTCGGCAACCTGGTCTTCCTCTACGACGACAACCACATCTCCATCGAGGGCGACACCGCGACCGCGTTCTCCGAGGACGTCCTGGGACGCTACGAGGCCTACGGCTGGCACGTCCAGCGGATCGAGCCGGCGCCGGGCGGCGACATCGACGTACCCGCCCTGTACGCGGCCCTGAAGGCCGCCCAGGCCGAGACGGAGCGGCCCTCCATCATCGCGATGCGCACGATCATCGCCTGGCCCGCCCCGAACGCGCAGAACACCGAGGCCGCCCACGGCTCCGCGCTCGGCGCCGACGAGGTCGCCGCCACCAAGCGCGTCCTCGGCTTCGACCCCGAGCAGTCCTTCCAGGTCGACGCCGACGTCCTCGCCCACACCCGCGAGGCCCTGGACCGGGGTGCCGAGGCGCACGCGGCCTGGGACAAGCAGCTCGACAAGTGGCGCGGCGCCAATCCGGAGCGCGCCGAGCTGTTCGACCGGGTCGTGGCCGGCCAGCTGCCCGAGGGCTGGGAGGACACGCTGCCGGTCTTCGAGGAGGGCAAGTCGGTCGCCACCCGTGCCGCCTCCGGCAAGGTGCTGCAGTCGCTGGGCGCCGTGCTCCCCGAGCTGTGGGGCGGCTCCGCCGACCTGGCCGGCTCCAACAACACCACCATCGACAAGACCAGCTCCTTCCTGCCGAAGGGCAACCCGCTGCCGGAGGCCGACCCGTACGGCCGCACCGTCCACTTCGGCATCCGCGAGTTCTCGATGGCCGCGGAGATGAACGGGATCGCGCTGCACGGCAACACCCGCATCTACGGCGGCACCTTCCTGGTGTTCTCCGACTACATGCGCAACGCGGTGCGGATGGCGGCCCTGATGCAGCTGCCGGTGACGTACGTGTGGACGCACGACTCCATCGGCCTCGGCGAGGACGGCCCCACGCACCAGCCGGTCGAGCACCTGGCCTCCCTGCGCGCCATTCCGGGCCTGAACGTGGTCCGCCCGGCCGACGCCAACGAGACCGCGATCGCCTGGGCCGAGATCCTCAAGCGGCACGCCACCGACCCGGCCCCGCACGGACTGGCGCTCACCCGTCAGGGTGTACCGACCTACGCGCCCAACCCCGACGCGGCGAAGGGCGGTTACGTCCTCAAGGAGTCCGCGAAGCAGACCCCGGACGTCATCCTCATCGCCACCGGCTCGGAGGTGCAGCTCGCCGTCGCGGCACGCGAGCAGTTGGAGGCCGAGGGGATCGGCGCGCGGGTCGTGTCGATGCCGTCCGTGGAGTGGTTCGAGGAGCAGCCGCGCGAGTACCGCGACAGCGTCCTTCCGCCGTCGGTGAAGGCCCGCGTTGCGGTCGAGGCGGGTATCGGCCTGACGTGGTACCGCTTCACGGGTGACGCAGGACGCATCGTCTCCCTCGAGCACTTCGGCGCCTCCGCCGACGCCAAGACCCTGTTCGCCGAGTTCGGCTTCACGCCCGAGAACGTCGCCGCAGCCGCCAAGGCCGCAATTGATTCAGTCAAGGGCCTGGCCGCCGCGCGCGGTTGATCCGATCGCACGAAAGAAGATGATCACAGTGACCGAAGCAACCGCCACCGCGGGAGCACTCAAGCGCCTCAGCGATGAAGGCGTGTCCATCTGGCTGGACGACCTGTCCCGCCGGCGGATCGAGTCCGGCAACCTCGCCGAACTCGTCGCGGACAAGCACGTGGTGGGCGTCACCACCAACCCCTCCATCTTCCAGGCCGCCATCGGCTCCGGCGAGGGCTACGAGGAGCAGCTCGCCGACCTCGCCGTGCGGGGCGTCACGGTCGAGGAGGCCGTGCGGATGATGACGACCGCCGACGTCCGCGCCGCCGCCGACATCCTGCGGCCCGTGTACGAGGCGACCGGCGGCCGGGACGGTCGGGTCTCGATCGAGGTCGACCCGCGCCTGGCCCACGACACCAAGGCCACGGTCGCCGAGGCCAAGCAGCTCGCCTGGCTGGTGGACCGCCCCAACGTCATGATCAAGATCCCGGCGACCAAGGCCGGCCTCCCGGCGATCACCGAGGTCATCGGCCTCGGCATCAGCGTCAACGTCACGCTGATCTTCTCGCTGGAGCGCTACCGCGAGGTCATGGACGCCTACCTCGCCGGTCTGGAGAAGGCGCAGGCCAAGGGGCTCGACCTCGCCGCCGTCCACTCCGTCGCCTCCTTCTTCGTCTCCCGCGTCGACTCCGAGATCGACAAGCGGCTGACGGGCCTCAGCTCCCCGGAGGCGTCCGTCCTCAAGGGGAAGGCCGCGCTGGCGAACGCGCGCCTCGCGTACGAGGCTTACGAAGAAGTCTTCTCTTCTCCGCGCTGGACCGCCCTCACCGGCGGCGGCGCCAACAAGCAGCGCCCCCTGTGGGCCTCGACCGGCGTGAAGGACCCCGCGTACAAGGACACCCTGTACGTGGACGAGCTGGTCGCCCCGGGCACCGTCAACACGATGCCGGAGGCCACCCTGAACGCCACCGCCGACCACGGCGAGATCACCGGCGACACGGTGACCGGCGGCTACGCGCAGGCCCGCGCCGACCTGGCCGCCGTCGAGGCGCTCGGGATCTCCTACGACGAGGTCGTCCAGCAGCTCGAGGACGAGGGCGTCGCCAAGTTCGAGACGGCCTGGCAGGACCTGCTGGACGCCGTCGCCAAGTCCCTGGACAGCAAGGGGGTGGCGGGCGAATGACCGGGATTCCCGCCGCAACGGCCTGGGAGAACCCGCTGCGCGACCCGCGCGACCGGCGCCTCCCGCGCATCGCCGGTCCGTCCGGTCTCGTCATCTTCGGCGTCACCGGCGACCTCTCCCGCAAGAAGCTGATGCCGGCCGTCTACGACCTCGCCAACCGTGGTCTGCTGCCGCCGGGCTTCTCGCTCGTCGGGTTCGCCCGCCGGGACTGGGAGGACCAGGACTTCGCGCAGGTCGTGCACGACGCGGTCCGCGAGCACGCGCGCACCGAGTTCCGCGAGGAGGTCTGGCAGCAGCTCGCCGAGGGCATGCGGTTCATCCCCGGCGACTTCGACGACGACACCGCGTTCAAGCAGCTGAAGGCGGCCGTCGACGAGCTGGACGCCTCCCGCGGCACCGGGGGCAACTTCGCCTTCTACCTGTCCGTGCCGCCGAAGTTCTTCCCGAAGGTCGTCCAGCAGCTGAAGAAGCACGGCCTGGCCAACGCGCCCGAGGGTTCCTGGCGGCGCGCGGTCATCGAGAAGCCGTTCGGCCGCGACCTGGCGAGCGCCCGTGAGCTGAACGCGGTCGTGCACGACGTGTTCGACCCGGACCAGGTGTTCCGCATCGACCACTACCTCGGCAAGGAGACCGTCCAGAACATCCTGGCGCTCCGCTTCGCCAACCAGATGTACGAGCCGATCTGGAACCGGTCCTACGTCGACCACATTCAGATCACGATGGCCGAGGACATCGGCATCGGCGGCCGGGCCGGCTACTACGACGGCATCGGCTCGGCCCGTGACGTCATCCAGAACCACCTGCTGCAGCTGATGGCGCTGACCGCCATGGAGGAGCCGGCCGCCTTCGACGCGGAGTCGCTGCTCACCGAGAAGCTGAAGGTGCTCAGGGCCGTCAAGCTGCCGGACAACCTCGGCGCCCACACGGTGCGCGGACAGTACGCGGCGGCCTGGCAGGGCGGCGAGAAGGTGCGCGGCTACCTGGAGGAGGACGGTATCGACCCGGCCTCCACGACCGACACCTTCGCGGCCGTCAGGCTGAACGTCGACAACCGCCGCTGGGCGGGCGTGCCCTTCTACCTGCGCACCGGCAAGCGCCTGGGCCGCCGGGTCACCGAGATCGCGGTCGTCTTCCAGCGCGCCCCGCACTCGCCCTTCGACTCGACGGCGACGGAGGAGCTCGGCGAGAACGCGATCGTCATCCGCGTCCAGCCCGACGAGGGCATGACGGTCCGCTTCGGTTCCAAGGTTCCGGGCACCTCGATGGAGATCCGGGACGTGTCGATGGACTTCGCCTACGGCGAGTCCTTCACGGAGTCCAGCCCCGAGGCGTACGAGCGGCTCATCCTGGACGTACTGCTCGGCGACGCCAACCTTTTCCCGCGGCACCAGGAAGTGGAAGAGTCCTGGAAGATCCTCGACCCGATCGAGGAGTACTGGGCGAAGAACGGCAAGCCCGCGCAGTACGCCTCGGGTACCTGGGGACCCGAGGAAGCCGACGAGATGCTCGCACGAGACGGACGGAGCTGGCGCAGGCCATGAAGATCGACCTGACCGACACCACGGCAAGCAAGATCAACAAGGCGCTGGTGCAGGGTCGCCGCGCCATCGGTACGCCTGCCGTGGGCATGGTCCTGACGATGGTGATCGTCACGGACGAGGAGAACGCCTACGACGCGATCAAGGCGGCCGAGGAGGCCTCGCACGAGCATCCCTCGCGCACCCTGGTCGTCATCAAGCGGCACGCCCGCACCCCGCGCGACCGCATGGCCTCCAAGCTGGACGCCGAGGTCCGGGTGGGCGCCGACGCCGGCACCGGCGAGACGGTCGTGCTGCGCACCTACGGCGAGGTCTCCGACCACGCCGACTCGGTCGTGCTGCCGCTGCTGCTGCCGGACGCGCCGGTCGTGGTGTGGTGGCCGGTGGACGCGCCCCAGGTGCCGTCCAAGGATCCGCTGGGCGCGCTCGCGCAGCGCAGGATCACCGACCTGTACGCCGTGGAGAACCCGCTGGAGGCCCTGGAGAACCGGGTCCGCTCCTACGCGCCCGGCGACACCGACCTCGCCTGGACCCGGCTGACCCCGTGGCGCTCGATGCTGGCCGCAGCGCTGGACCAGGCGCGGGCGCAGATCATCTCCGGCGCGGTGGAGGCGGAGGCGGAGAACCCGGCCGCCGAGCTGCTGGCGCGCTGGCTGGAGGCGCGGCTGAAGGTGCGCATCGACCGCGTGGTGACCGCGGGGCCGGTCGTCACCGCCGTGCGCCTCGGCACCGTCGACGGCGACATCGTCATCGACCGCCCCGAGGGCCCGCTCGCCACGCTGTCCCTGCCGGGCCAGCCCTCGCGCACGCTCGCGCTGAAGGTCCGCACCACCTCCGAACTCATCGCCGAGGAGCTGCGCCGCCTCGACGCAGACGAGATGTACGCCGTCGCCCTGCGCGGCGAAGCCGCGAAGGAGACCGTCTGATGTCCGACACACCCCAGCTCACCCGGCGTCCCGAGTGGACGGCCCTGCAGGACCACCGCGCCGAGGGCGAGCCGCACCTGAGGGAGCTGTTCGACAAGGATCCCGGCCGCGCGGAGCGGTACGTCGTGCGCGTGGGCGACCTGCGCATCGACTACTCCAAGCACCTGATCACCGACGAGACGCTGGCCCTGCTGCAGGAACTGGCCACCGCCACCGACGTGTTCGGGCTGCGCGACGCGATGTTCCGCGGTGAGCGGATCAACCTCACCGAGGACCGGGCCGTCCTGCACACCGCGCTCAGGGCTCCGCGGGACGCGGTGGTCGAGGTCGACGGCGAGAACGTCGTGCCCAAGGTGCACGCCGTGCTGGACAAGATGAGCGACTTCGCGGGGCGCGTCCGCTCCGGGGAGTGGACCGGGCACACCGGCAAGCGCATCAGGAACGTCGTCAACATCGGCATCGGCGGCTCCGACCTGGGACCCGCGATGGCCTACGAGGCGCTGCGGGCGTTCACCGCACGCGAGTTGACCTTCCGTTTCGTCTCCAACGTGGACGGCGCCGACCTGCACGAGGCGGTGCGCGACCTGGACCCGGCGGAGACGCTGTTCATCGTCGCGTCCAAGACGTTCACCACGATCGAGACGATCACCAACGCCACCTCGGCGCGTTCCTGGCTGCTGGACGGGCCGGGCGGGCTCCGTGACGACAAGGCGGTGGCGAAGCACTTCGTCGCGCTGTCGACGAACGCGGAGAAGGTGACGGACTTCGGCATCGACCCGGACAACATGTTCGAGTTCTGGGACTGGGTCGGCGGCCGCTACTCCTACGACTCGGCGATCGGTCTCTCCCTGATGATCGCCATCGGCCCGGACCGCTTCCGCGAGATGCTGGACGGCTTCCGGATCGTCGACGAGCACTTCAAGAGCGCCCCGGCTCAGGCCAACGCCCCGCTGATCCTGGGTCTGTTGGGCGTCTGGTACGGCAACTTCCACGACGCCCAGTCGCACGCCGTGCTGCCGTACTCGCACTACCTGTCCAAGTTCACCGCGTACCTGCAGCAGCTGGACATGGAGTCCAACGGCAAGTCCGTGCAGCGCGACGGGCGTCCCGTGGAGTGGCAGACAGGACCGGTGGTGTGGGGCACGCCCGGCACCAACGGGCAGCACGCCTACTACCAGTTGATCCACCAGGGCACCAAGCTGATCCCGGCGGACCTGATCGGCTTCGCCCGCCCGGTCGACGAGTTGAGCGACGAACTCAAGGCGCAGCATGACCTGTTGATGGCCAACCTGTTCGCGCAGGGCCAGGCGCTCGCCTTCGGCAAGACCGCCGACGAGGTACGCGCGGAGGGTGTGCCCGAGGAGCAGGTCGCACACCGCACCTTCCGGGGCAACCACCCCACGACCACGATCCTGGCCCGCGAGCTGACCCCGTCGGTCCTCGGTCAGCTGATCGCCCTCTACGAGCACAAGGTGTTCGTGCAGGGCGCGATCTGGAACATCGACTCCTTCGACCAGTGGGGCGTCGAGCTCGGCAAGGTGCTCGCCAAGCGCGTCGAGCCCGCCCTCACCGAGGGCGCGAACGTCCCCGGCCTCGACCCCTCCACCACCGCTCTCGTGGCCGCCTACCGCGACCTGAAGGAAGGCAACTGACATGCAGCTCGGACTGATCGGTCTCGGCAAGATGGGCGGCAACATGCGCGAGCGGATCCGCCGCGCCGGCCACACCGTCATCGGCTACGACCGCAACCCCGACCTCTCCGACGCCGCGAGCCTCGCCGAACTGGTCGACAAGCTGGAAGCCCCGCGCGTGGTCTGGGTGATGGTGCCGGCCGGCGCCCCCACCCAGTCCGTCGTCGACGAGCTCGGCACCCTCCTCTCCCCCGGCGACACCGTCGTCGACGGCGGCAACTCCCGCTGGACGGACGACGAGAAGCACGCCGAGGAGCTGGGCACCAAGGGCATCGGCTTCGTCGACGCCGGTGTCTCCGGTGGCGTGTGGGGTCTGCAGAACGGCTACGCGCTGATGGTCGGCGGCGACAAGGAGCACGTCGAGCGGCTCCACCCGATCTTCGAGGCGCTCAAGCCGGAGGGCCCCTACGGCTATGTCCACGCGGGCAAGGTCGGTGCCGGGCACTTCTCCAAGATGGTCCACAACGGCATCGAGTACGCCATGATGCAGGCCTACGCCGAGGGCTGGGAGCTGCTGGAGAAGGTCGACTCCGTGGACAACGTGCGCGAGGTCTTCCGCTCCTGGCAGGAGGGCACCGTCATCCGCTCCTGGCTGCTGGACCTCGCGGTCAACGCCCTGGACAGCGACGAGCACCTCGACAAGCTCAAGGGCTTCGCGCAGGACTCCGGCGAGGGCCGCTGGACCGTCGAGGCGGCCATCGACAACGCCGTGCCGCTGCCCGCGATCACGGCCTCCCTCTTCGCGCGGTTCGCGTCCCGCCAGGACGACTCCCCGCAGATGAAGATGGTCGCGGCGCTGCGCAACCAGTTCGGCGGCCACGCCGTCGAGTCCAAGTAGGTCCACCGTGGGGGACCTTCTCCTGGTCCGCCACGGCGAGACGGAGTGGAGCGTGTCGGGCCAGCACACCAGCTGGACCGACCTGCCCCTGACCCAGCACGGTGAGGAGCAGGCCAAGTCGCTCGCTCCCCTCCTCTCGCAGCGGACCTACGCACTCGCCCTGACCAGCCCGCTCGGCCGCGCGATACGCACCGCCGAACTCGCGGGCATCGCCTCGCCCGTGGTCGACCCCGACCTGCACGAGTGGGACTACGGCGGCTACGAGGGCGTCACCACCGTCGACATCCATCGCAGCCGCCCGGACTGGGACCTGTGGCGGGACGGCGTCCCGCCGGGGCCCGAAGGCCACCCGGGCGAGTCCCCGGCCGAGGTGGGCGCGCGGGCCGATCGCCTGCTGGCCCGCGTGGACGGGACCCTCGCGGGCGGCACCGGGGATGTCGTCCTCGTCGCCCACGCCCACTTCCTGCGCGTGCTGACCGCCCGCCGGCTGGGCCTCCCGCCCGCCGAGGGACGGCTGTTCCAGCTCTCCACGGGCACCGTCAGCCGCCTGTCGACCGAACACGGCCGGCCGGTCATCGCGGAGTGGAACACCCGGCCGTAGACCCCGCGGACCGGCCTCCGCACGCCCGGCGTCTCACCGGCTGCCGTCAGCCGCCGGTGAGGCGCCGGGCCGTGTGCTGGGCGGCGAGGCGGACGGGCGCGTTCGAGGCGCCGTACCCGCGATAGCCCCCGTCCCGCTGGACGAGTTCGAAGAAGACGCGGCCGACGGTGCGGGTGTAGCAGTGCCGGAACTCGCCCTGCGCGTCACGGTCGTAGAGGATGCCGAGCTCGCGGTACGCCTCCAGTTCGCCCTCGGCGAGGTCGAACCGGGCGGCCAGGTCGTCGTAGTAGTTCGACGGCACGGGCAGCGGAAGACCGCCGGCCGCGCGGAACCGGCGGGCGGCCGCCACCACGTCGTCGGTGGCGAGGGCGATGTGCTGGGCGTGGACGGTGTCGTCGGAGGGCGCCGCGCCGACGGACAGGGCGATCCGGACGGTGCCGTCGGCGTTGGTCACGGCGCGGCTGCGCAGCAGGCCGTACGGGTCGGCGACGTCCACGCTCTCCTGGGCGGACAGGCCCAGCACGCTGCGGTGGAAGAGGGTGGCCTCGTCGAAGTGGTGCCAGGGCTGGACGAGGGCGAGATGGTCCACGCGGGTCACGGCCGTGGCCGGTTCGGCGCCTGGGACGTCCGCGAAGTCGGCGCGCCAGCTGGGGAGTTCGGGGCGGTCCGTCGCGCAGAAGAACAGTTCCGTGCCGTCGGGGGCCGCCACCGCCTCCAGCGAGGCGTCCTCGGCCGCCCGCCGGCGTGGCAGCACCGGCGCGAGCAGCGCCTCGGCGCGTCGGGCGGCGGCAGCCGGGTCCGGTGACTCCAGGCCGATCGCGGCGAGCGTGGTGCCGTCGCGGCGGGCCGTGGGTCCGGTGTTGACCAGGATACGGGCCTCGCCCTGCTGCCACAGGTCGACCGGCTTGCTGCGGTGCCGTGCGGTACGGGCGAAGCCGAGGGCGCCCAGCACCTCGGCGACCGGCTCCGCGTCGGGGGTGACCAGCTCGGCGAAGGCGACGCCGGTGGGAACGACCGGGGCGGGCGGTTCGGTCAGGCCCACCTTCTCCTCGAGGACGAGGAGCGAGCGGCGCGCGTCCACGGCGGTGGGGCCCGCCTCCGCCTGGCGGAAGACGTCGTTGAACACCTCCAGGGACAGTGGTCCGGCGTATCCGGTGCGCAGCACATGCCGGACCAGGCCTGCCACGTCGAAACCGCCCTGGCCGGGGAAGCAGCGGTAGTGGCGGCTCCACTGCAGGACGTCCATCGCGAGCAGCGGGGCGTCCGCGAGCTGGAGGAAGAAGATCTTCTCGCCGGGGATGTCCTCGATGCCCTTGGGGTCACAGCCACGGGAGAGGATGTGGAAGCTGTCAAGACAGGTGCCGAGCGCCGGATGCCCGGCCGCCTCGACGACCCGCCAGGCGTGGTCGTAGGTGCTGATGTGCCGTCCCCAGGCGAGCGCCTCGTAGGCGACGCGGATGCCGGACTCGGCGGCCAGGTCCGCCAGTCGGGTCAGGTGTTCGGCGGCCAGGGCGTCGTCGTCGATCGCCTGCGGGGAAACGCTGGAGCAGACGAGCACCGTGTCGGCGCCGAGCCGCCGCATCAGCTCGAACTTGTGCCGGGCCCGCCGCAGGTTGTGCGCGAACTGCTCCTCGGGCACCGCCTCGATGTCCCGCAGGGGCTGGTAGAGGTCGACACCGAGGCCCAGATCGGCGCACCGGGCCCGGATCTCCTCGGGGGCGAGGGGGCTGGCGAGCAGGTCGTTCTCGAAGATCTCGACCCCGTCGAACCCGGCCCGGGACGCGGCGGTCAGCTTCTCGGTGAGGGAGCCGCTGAGGGAGACGGTGGCGATGGACGTGCGCATCCTCGAATACCTCGCTCTACTTCGGCGCCGTCACGGCGCCCGCCAGTTCCCCGATGTCCGCGAGCATCCGCGGCGCGTCGGGTTCCCGGCCGGTGAACAGGCGGAAGGCGTCCGCCGCCTGGAAGACCGCCATCCCGCCCCCGTCAAGGGTGGCGCAGCCCGTCGCGCGGGCGGTCCGCAGCAACTCGGTCTCCAGCGGCCGGTAGACGACCTCGGCCACCCACAGCCCCGGGTGCAGCAGCTCGGCGGCGAAGGGCAGCCCCGGGTGCGCGGCCATCCCGGTCGGTGTGGCGTGCACGACGCCGTCCGCGCCGGCCAGCAGCCCGGCCAGCCGGTCGGGTGTCACCGCGGCGGCCCGGCCCGCGCCGAAGTGCCGGTTCAGCCCCGCCGCGAGATCCTCCGCCCGGTCCGCCAGCGCGTCGACGACGGTGACCTTCCCGGCGCCGAGGGTGAGCGTCGCGTGGGCGACGGCCGCGCCCGCGCCGCCCGCGCCCAGCTGCACGACCCGCTCCAGGAACACGTCGGGCAGGCCGCGCGCGAAGGACGCGGCGAACCCGGTGACGTCGGTGTTGTGGCCGGTGGCCCGGCCGTCCTCGAAGACGACGGTGTTGACCGCGCCCAGCGCCTCGGCCTGCGGGGCCAGCGCGTCCAGGTGCTCCATGACGAGCTGCTTGCACGGGTGGGTGATGTTCAGCCCGTCGAAGCCGAGGTCACGGGCGGCCCGTACGAGGTCGCCCACCGCGTGCGGCGGCAGGCCGAGCCGGTCGATGTCGATGAGCCGGTACAGGTAGCGCAGGCCCTGCCGGTCCGCCTCCCGCTCGTGCAGCGCCGGACTGAGCGACGGCCCGATACCCGAGCCGATCAGTCCGACGAGAAACGAGTCCTTGGCCACACGGACCTCCTGAGCAGATCGCCAAGCTAATGTACGAACCAGTACGTTAGCTATATCAGCCGGAGGGCCCCGAGGGAAGGCGTGGACCACCGCGGCCGACCCGCCTTCTAGAATCTGCGGACCGGCCCCCATCGCCCGAAGGAACCCGATGACCAGCGTCGACGAACCGGCACGACCCGGCGGACGGATCCGTGACGCCGTCCGCACCCAGGCCGAGATCCTCGACGTGGCCACCCAGGAGTTCGCCCGGGCCGGCTACGACGGCGCCCGCGTGGACGAGATCGCCGCCCGCACCCGCACCACGAAGCGGATGATCTACTACTACTTCGGCGGCAAGGAGCAGCTGTTCACCGCCGTCCTGGAGCGGGCGTACGGCGTGATCCGCGAGGCCGAGCAGACCCTCGACGTCGAACACCTGGACCCCGTCGCCGCCATCCGGCGCCTGGCCGAGCTGACCTTCGACCACCACGAGCAGCACCCGGACTTCATCCGGCTGGTCAGCATCGAGAACATCCACGGCGCCGAGCACATCGCCGCCTCCGAGAAGCTCGGCCGGATCGGCTCCCCCGCGCTCGACGTGATCGGCCGCATCCTGGCCGCCGGGCAGGAGTCCGGCCTGTTCACGGCCGAGGTCGACGCGGTGGACCTGCACGCGATGATCAGCGCGTTCTGCTTCTTCCGGGTCTCCAACCGGCACACCTTCGGCGCCCTGTTCGGCCGCGACCTGGTGGCCCCGGCCCAGCGTGAGCACTACCGCACCATGCTCGGCGACATGGTGATCGCCTACCTCACGGCGGAGCGGACCGCGGACTGACCGTCATCGGCGGGACCCCTTGACACACGGGAAACCTGAGCGCAACATCCCACCCACCGCTACTAACTACCCAGTGGGTTAATTAGCCGCCAAGATCCGGCTCCCGCTCGCCCTCCCCTTCTCCCCTTCTCCTTTTCTCGCTTTCTCGCTTTCTCCCTCTCTCCCTCTCTCCGCTCACTCCGCCTACGGTGGAGTCCCCCGAAGGAGCAACGCCGTGTCCGTCCCCGCCGAAGCCGTCGGGCAACCGAGAAAGGCCGCAGCCGCCGCCTGGATCGGCAGCGCCCTGGAGTACTACGACTTCTTCATCTACGGCAGCGCCGCCGCGCTGATCTTCCCGAAGGTCTTCTTCGACGCGTCCGACCCGGCCACCGCGACCCTGCTGTCGCTGGCCACCTTCGGTGTCGCGTACGCGGCGCGGCCGGTCGGCGCGCTGTTCCTCGGTCACTTCGGTGACAAGGCGGGCCGCAAGAAGGTCATGGTCTTCACGCTGCTCCTGATGGGCCTGTCGACGTTCCTGATCGGCTGTCTGCCGACCCGGGCCCAGGTGGGCACGCTCGCACCGGTGCTGCTGGTGCTGTGCCGCGTCCTGCAGGGCGTCTCGGCGGCCGGCGAGCAGGCGAGCGCGAACTCCATGACCCTCGAACACGCCCCGCCGCACCGGCGCGGCTTCTTCACCAGCTTCACCCTGAGCGGCACCCAGGGCGGCCAGCTCATCGCCACCCTCGTCTTCATCCCGGTCGCCGCCCTGCCCGAGCAGCAGTTGCTGTCCTGGGGGTGGCGCGTCCCGTTCTGGGCGAGCGTCGCGGTCGCCGTCGTCGGGTACGTCATCCGCCGCCGGCTCGAGGAGACGCCGGTGTTCGCCCAGCAGGCGGCCACCGAGGGCGTCGTGAGAATGCCGCTGCTGGTGCTGCTGCGCGAGCACTGGGCGGATGTGCTGCGGGTGATCGGGGGCGCACTGATCGCCTCGGTCTCCACGATCTTCACGGTGTGGGCGCTCGCCTACGCCACCAGCGCCTCGGTCGGCATGTCCCGCTCCTCCATGCTGTGGGTGGGCGCGCTCGCCAACGCCGTCGCGCTCGCCGCGATCCCGCTGTGGGCCTCCCTGTCGGACCGTATCGGCCGGCGTCCGGTGTACCTGATCGGCGCGGTGGGCAGCGCGGTCACGATGTTCCTGTACCTGTGGGCGATCTCCACGGGCGACTACCCGCTGATCCTGGTCCTCGGCATCGTCGCCTTCGGTGTGGTCTACAGCGCCGCGAACGGTGTCTGGCCGTCCTTCTACGGCGAGATGTTCTCCACCCGGGTCCGGCTGTCCGGCATGGCCGTCGGCACCCAGATCGGCTTCGCCGTGGCGGGCTTCGCGGTCACCTTCGCGGCCGAGATCGCGGGCCCGAAGGGCACGGACTGGTCCGCGGTCGCCCTCTTCACCGCCGCGCTGTGCGTCCCGCCGGTCGTGGCCGCCCTCTCGGCCCGCGAGACCCACAAGGTCCCGACGGAGCGGCTGGGCGAGCGGACCGCGCAGCCGGCGTCACAGCCGGAGACGGTCACGGCCTGACGTCGCCGTAGTGCCGCACGCGCCGGGAACCGCTCCCGGCGTGTGCGGCGCACTCCTTTGCGCAGGCACCCTCACCCGTTGGACCAGCCCCGCTCGCACAGCACCAGCCGGTACCCGTCCGGGTCCTCGACGGTCACTCCCCACCGGTTCCAGTAGGGATTGGGGGACGGCACCCGCTTGCCGCCGTGCGCCTCCAGGCGCTCGACCAAGTCCTCCGGCACCGGCCCGTCGACGTACACGACCAGCAGGTCCTCCTCGGTGGGCCGGGGCTCCACCGGCCGGGCGGGCTCGTGGACGAGCTCCAGATGCCAGCCCGCGTCCGGCCACCCGACCATCAGCAGATCGTGCTCACCGGGTTCCGAGCCGCCCTCGGTCCGCCACACCACGCTCAGCCCGAGCCCCCCGGCCCAGAACCGCTCCGCGGCCGCGAGGTCCCGCGACGGCCGGGCGAAACGGATATGGCTGCGTCCGTCGACGGGCATGGTGACCTCTTCCTGAGCTGCGACGTCTCCCCGAAGCCTAGGCAGCCGGCGCTCCCCGGACCATCGGCCGTCCGCCCTGCGCCCGGGGTCCTAGGACCAGGTGAGCGGCTCAGCCCTGGTCCCGCTTCGGGATGCCGTACGCCCGGTCGACCTTCAGGCGCACCACCAGCCGCCCGTCACGGACCATCGCGGCACGGTAGTCGTCCCAGTCGGGGTGCTCACCCTGGACGTCCCGGTAGAGCCGGACGAGTTCCTCGACGGTGTCGTCCCCGGGGTCCTTGGCGACCGGCGAGAGGTCCGCGGTGCCCTCGACGACCGTGTAGGCCCAGCGGTCGGTGCTGGTGACGTGGTAGGAGGCGCGCGGGTCGCGGCGCAGGTTGCGGGTCTTGGCGCGGTCGTCCGTGACCGAGATCCGGATGATCTGCTCGTCCGGGTAGTAGTGGTGGGTGACGTTCGACAGCTGGGGGCGGCCGTCGCTCTTGAGGGTGACCAGCACCCCGCCGCGGTGTTCGGAGAGCAGCTGGAGCAGTGTGTCCTGAGTCATACACCCGTCAACTCATCGGGCGGATCTCGGCATTCCCGCGAAGATCCCGGTCAAGCGGGGGTCCCGGTCCGTGTTCCTGCGCCACGATGACTTCCGGGGCCGGTGTGACGGAGCGCGCCGCGCCGGGCCCCTGACGAGCGCATTCGGAGGAGAGCGATGGCACAGCTGCGACAAGAGGTGGACCCGGACGAGGCCGGGCTGGACGTGAAGGCACTGGACCGCCTCGATCAGCATCTCGCCCACTTCGTCGACGAGGGACGCCTGCCCGGCTTTCTGGTGGCCGTGGCCCGTGCCGGACGTGTCGCCCACCTGACCACGCACGGCCTGCGCGACGTCGCGGCGGGACTGCCCGTCGAGGCGGACACTCTGTGGCGCATCTACTCCATGACCAAGCCGGTCACCTCGGTCGCCGCGCTGATCCTCGTCGAGGAGGGCCGGCTCTCGCTGGACGACCCGCTCGCCCGGTACCTGCCCGCCTTCGCCGAGCCGCAGGTGTACGAGAGCGGCTCCGGCGCCGATGTCCGCACCCGCCCGGCGTCCGGGCCGATCCTGATCCGGCACCTGCTGACCCACACCGCGGGGCTGACCTTCGGCTTCTACCACTCCCACCCCGTCGACGCCCTGTACCGGGCGGCGGGTCTGGAGTCGTCGGTGGTGCCGGGCACCACCCTCGCCGAGACGGTCGACGTGTACGCCGGCCTGCCGCTGCAGTTCGAGCCGGGCACGGAGTGGAACTACTCGGTCGCCACGAACGTGCTCGGCAGGGTCATCGAGGTCGTCACCGGCCGGCCGCTGGACGCGTTCTTCGCCGAGCGTGTCCTCGGCCCGCTCGGCATGACCGACGCCGGTTTCCACGTCACCGACGAACAGGCGCCCCGGCTGGCCGAGTTGTACGGCGAGAGCGAGGACGGCGGCATCGAGCCGGTCCCCGGGCTGCCGCTGCGGGGGCGGCCGCGTCTGCTGTCCGGCAGCGGGGGCATGGTGGCCTCGTCGCACGATATGCACCGCTTCATGGAGTTCCTGCGCCGCCGCGGCGAACTCGACGGCGTCCGTCTGCTCGCCGCCGAGACGGTGGACCTGATGGCCGGGAACCACCTCCCCGGCGGCGCCGACCTGCGCTCCTTCGGCAGCCGGCCGGTCCACGACGAACCGAACAACGAGGGTCTCGGCTTCGGTCTCGGCGTCTCCGTCGTCATCGACCCCGACCGCACCGCGACCCCCTCCAGCATCGGCACCTACGGCTGGAGCGGCGCGGCGACGACGACCTTCTGGGTCGATCCGGCCCGTGAGCTGACCGTGCAGTTCATGACCCAGGTACGGCCGAAGACGGCGCTCGGGGTCATCCCGGACCTCAGGCGCCTGGCGCACGAGGCCGTCGCGGACTGAGCCGCCCTACTCGCCGACGCGCAGGCCGAACTCCAGCCCTTCCTCGGCGAGCTCGGCCAGCCACCGCTCCGACCGGGCGGCCGTCTCCGCCGCCCGGTTCAGCCCCGCGGGCAGGGTGCCGTCGAGGATGTGGCGGACGCCCAGGGCCAGCGGGCGGGACACACAGCGGGCCATCGCGCTCTCCTCCGCGTCGCCGACCAGATCCAGGAGATACCTCCCCGACCAGTTGCGCCCGCCCTCGTCCCGCACGTCCAGCGACACGGCGAGCAGGACACGGTCCCGGTCGGCGTCCGTGGTCGGGTAGCGGGCGGCCAACTCCCGTGCGAGCGCGGCGATCCGCGCGTCGTCCCCGCCCTTGAGCTCCTCGAACACCGCCTCCCAGGCCCGCAGCCAGCCCTCCAGCCGCAGCGTGCCGCGCACGAAGGACCGCGCCCGCCAGGCGGCCGGCAGCTCGTACTGCTCGACGAAGGGGACGCTGTCCCGGTTCGGGTAGACCTCGAAGGCCTCGCCCTCCAGGACGTGCGGGCGGGTGACCTCCCACGGCCGGCCGGCGGTCACCGCCGCCCCGTCCTCGATGTACCGCGAGGGCGAGCGCAGGGCGTTCAGCACGCCGGCCGGTGCCCAGCTGAAGCGGTACCGGAAGTCGTTCGGGACGGCGGGGACGCCGCCGCAGTACGAGGCGAAGGCGTACGAGGCCGCCGTGCCGTCGCCTATCGCCTCCCGGGCGCGGGCGACGAGGCTGTGCGCGAAGAGGTGGTCGATGCCGGGGTCGAGCCCGGCCTCGCTGAGGACGACCAGGCCGGCCTTCGCGGCCTCGGGCACCTGCTCCAGGACGGCGCCGGAGACGTAGCTGGAGCAGGCGAAATGCGCGCCGCCCGCGACACAGGCGGCGAGGAGACCGGCGTGCTCCGGCGCGGGCAGCATCGACACGACGACGTCGCCGGGCGCCAGTTCGGCGGTGAGCGCGGGGAGCGTGTAGGCGCGGGGTTCGGCTCGTCCGGTGAGGCCCAGCCGGCCGAGGGCCTGGGCGGCGCGTTGTTCCGTGCGGTGCCACAGCCGTACCCGGCCCGCGCTCTCGCACAGCCGGGCCAGACCGCTGCCCGTGGACAGCCCGGCGCCGATCCAGTGGACGGCACCGCTCACCGGAACCCGTTCAGCCATGGAACTCCCCTTCGGTGATGCCGAGTTCGCGGCAGGCCTGATGGAACCGGTCCAGGCAGCGGCCCCACGGCCCGCCGACCCCGAACTCCAGCAGCTGGAGGACGAGCGCGGCGGAGAAGTCGGTGCTGGACTCGCGCGGGAGCAGGGAGGGCAGGTTGTCGATGGCGATCAGGTCGAGCGGGGGTTCCTTGCGCAGGCGGCGGGCGGGGTCCGTCCAGTCGGTGGTGCGGTCGTAGACCGGCAGGACGTTCAGGGGCGAGCCGACGTCGCAGGTGACGTCGCAGAGGGTGCGCAGGCGCCGGGCCGGGTCGTCGAGGTCCTGTTCGCGCACGAAGGGCGGGACGGGGGTGGTGGCGAGGACACAGTTCACCAGGACGTCGTGGGCGAGCAGCGCCGGGCGGTCCAGGTCGCCGGTCTCGGCGAGGTCCCAGCAGGTCGGCTCGATCCCGGCCGTGTGGAGGGCGACGCGCGCTCCCCGCCCGCTGCGGCCGAGCGCGCCGATCACCAGGGCGGTGAACTCCTCGTCCCGGTCGGCGGGTCGGAGCGTGTCGTCCAGCTCCTCCTTGGAGGTGGGGGTGAGGGGCGCGACGAGCCGGCCCCGGTGCTGGAGGACGGCGAGGGCGGCGCCGAGGTAGCCGGCCCAGAAGCCGAACGCGGCCAGGCGACGGCCGTTGTCGTCCACCAGGTACTCGAGGTCGAGCAGCCGGCCTCCGCCGGTGGCGAAGCGGCGCAGCAACGCCTCGGATCCGGGCTGCCGCTTGTAGGCGTGGCCGAAGAAGATGTGGCGGTGCGTCAGTTGGCCCGGCTCGTCAGGGAGTTCCTTGAGGCCCAGGATCACCGCGTCCTGGGGCGCCGACACCCACGACCCCGCGGCCGCGACCGCGCAGCCCGCCGCCTCGTACTCCTCGATCGGGAAGATCCGCTGCGGGGACCCCTCCACCGTCAGCGTCACTCCGGCCTCCACAAGCCGTCGGGCGTCGGACGGCACGATCGGGGTGCGGCGTTCGGTCGTGCGGTCCTCGTGGCGCAGCCACAGGTGGAGCTCGGTCATACGAGGTTGGCCTCCGGGCGGGGGGCGTCGGCCGCGAAACGGTCGGCGCTCAAGGGGCTGACGTCCACGAAGGGTACGCGGCCCAGGTACAGGTCGCGGATCACCTCGCCGACCGCGGGTCCCTGCAGGAAGCCATGTCCGGAGAAGCCGGTGGCGTAGAGGAGGCGGGAGACGGAAGTCGCCTCGCCGATCAGGGCGTTGTGGTCCGGGGTGATCTCGTACAGGCCCGCCCAGGTGCCGGTGCGGCGCAGGTCGAGCAGGGCCGGGGCGCGCTGCTGCATGGCGGCGGCGAGGCGGGGGATCCAGCGGTCGTGGGGGTCGGTGGCGAACCCGGGCTGCTCGTCGGGGTCGGACATGCCGAGGAGGAGACCGGGCCCCTCGGCGTGGAAGTAGAGGCTGGTGGTGAAGTCGATCGTCATGGGCAGGTCGGGCCGTAGGCCCGCGACGGGTTCCGTGACGGCGATCTGGCGGCGCAGCGGCACCACCGGCAGCTGCACCCCGGCCATCGCGCCGACCGCCCGGGACCAGGGGCCGGCCGCGCAGATCACCGTGTCGGTGGCGATGCGGCCGAGGGTGGTGGAGACGGCGGTGATGCTCGTGCCCTGCAGATCGATGCCCGTGACCTCGGTGTGCCGCAGGACCCGGGCGCCGAGGTCACGGGCGGCGGCGGCGTAGCCGTGGACGACGGCCTCGGGGGTGCAGTGCCCGTCCGTTGGCGAGAAGGCGGCGGCGAGCAGGCCGTCGGTGCTGATCAGCGGGGACAGCTGGCGTGCCTCCTCCGGGGTGATCAGGCGGCTGGGCACGCCCAGGGAGTTCTGCAGCCGCACGCCCGCCTCGAAGGAGGCGACCTCGTCCGGCGTCGACAGCAGGAACAGGTAGCCGACCCGGTGCAGCCCGATGTCGTACCCGATCTCCTCCTGGAAGCGGCCGAAGGCCTCCAGGCTGCGCGCGCCGAGCTGGATGTTGAGCTCGTCGGAGAACTGCGCCCGCACCCCGCCCGCGGCCTTCGAGGTGGAGCCGGAGGCGAGTTCGTCCCGTTCGACGAGGACGACGTCACGGACACCGGCGGCGGCGAGGTGGTAGGCGATGCTGGTGCCCATCACCCCACCGCCGATGATCACGGCACTGGCCCGCATCCCGGTCGCGATCAGGACAGGTGGGCCACGGCGTCCAGGTGCGGCAGCACATGGTCGAGCCGTTCCCGCTTGGTGCGCAGGTAGGTGATGTTGGACTCGCACGGCGGGATCAACAGCGGGACCGTTTCGGCGACCTTGATGCCGTGCTGCAGCAACGCCTCGCGCTTGCGCGGGTTGTTGGACATCAGGCGGACCGAGTTCACGCCCAGGTCGTGCAGCATCTCAGCGGCGACGCCGTAGTCACGGGCGTCCACCGGCAGGCCGAGCGCCAGGTTGGCCTCGACCGTGTCCAGGCCCTCCGCCTGCAGCGCCATCGCCCGCAGCTTGGCCAGCAGACCGATGCCACGGCCCTCGTGCCCCCTCAAGTACACGACGATGCCGCTGCCTTCGGCGACCACGGCCTTCAGCGCGGAGGCCAGCTGGTCGCCGCACTCGCAGTGCTGGGAGCCGAACGCGTCACCGGTCAGGCACTCGGAATGCAGGCGCGTGAGGACGTCTTCCGTGCCGATCTCGCCGTGGACCAGGGCGACTTGTTCGTCACCGCGGTCATGGTCCATGTAGCCCACCGCCCGGAATTGCCCGTACACCGTGGGCAGCGGTGCATTCACGATCCGTTCCACACCCGTGCGCTGCGGGGACTTCTTGCCGAGGACGCCGATTTTATCTGTCATGATCTGATTCCTAAACAGAGACGAAAGGCCGTGAGGGAATGAGTGGTTCGGGCGCGCGTACGGCGGCGGACGGGCTGGTGCCGGCGGACACTACGGAAGAGGTACGGACCAGGGCGGCGGGTGTCTCAACGCAGGTCGCCGTCCTTCCGGTGGGCAGCTTCGAACAGCACGGTCCGTTCCTTCCGCTGGCGACCGACACGCTGGTCGCCTGTGCCGTGGCCCGGGAGATCGCCGCGGCGTACCCGGTGCACCTCCTCCCGCCGGTGACGATCTCCTGCTCGCACGAGCACGCGGCCTGGCCCGGGACCGTCAGCATCTCCTCGGTGACCCTTCACGCGGTGGTACGGGACATTGCGGACTCGCTGCGCCGCTCCGGCGTCGACGTCCTGGTGGTCGTCAACGGCCACGGGGGTAACTACGTGCTGGGCAACGTCGTCCAGGAATCCTCCGCGCGCGGCGAGCGGATGGCGCTGTTCCCGGCCGCCGAGGACTGGGAGGCGGCGCGGCAGCGGGCGGGGGTGACCACCTCGCTGCTGACCGACATGCACGCGGGAGAAATCGAGACCTCCATCCTTCTGCACGCTCACCCGGAATTCCTCCGGCCCGGTTTCGAGACCTCCGATTTCGTCGCGGACGATCGCCGTCATCTGCTCACCCTCGGTATGTCCGGCTATACCGAATCGGGGGTCATCGGACGCCCTTCGCTCGGTTCCGCGGAAAAGGGGAAGGAACTGCTGGCGAGCCTCGCGGATTCCTTCGGCGCGTATTTCTCGCTGCTCACGTCGGCGGACGACGGCGCGTAGTCGGCGCCGGCACCGGTCCCGGCGCGCAGGCCCTCGTACCAGCGGGCGACGAGGACGGCGGCGCCGGGCAGGGCGGCCACGAAGCTGAGCACGCCGTAGACCACGGCGACGGCCACGCCGTTGCTCGCGCCGAGGCCGGCCGCGCCGAACGCCCAGGCGGTGACGCCCTCGCGGGGCCCGAAACCGCCGACGTTGAGCGGCAGTCCCATGGCGAGCAGGGCCAGCACCGCGAGCGGCAGCAGGACGGCGACGGAGGCGCCGGAGCCGGCGACGCGGGCGGCGAGCACGAACATGCCGAGGTGACCGGCGAGGATCAGGAGCGAGGAGAGCGCGACGCCGGGGCCGTTGCGGCGGGAGAGCAGTCCCTCGCGCGCCTCCGCGAGTGTGGCGCGCAGGGCGCGGCCGCGCCGGGAGGGCGCCCGGTTCATCCGCAGCGCGACGACGACGGCGAAGGCGCCGACCGCGGCGAGCGCGACCAGCGGCGCGAAGCTGCGGGCCTGGGCCAGCACCGGCGACGGCATCGTCAGCAGCACCGCGCCGCCCACGACGGCCAACGCGACCTGTCCGGCGACCCGTTCGAGCACCACGGACCGCACACCGCGGCCGAGGTCACCGGCGTTCTTGCCGTGCCGCACCGCGCGGTGCACGTCCCCGAGGACACCGCCGGGCAGGGCTGCGTTCAGGAACAGCGCCCGGTAGTAGTCGGCGACGGCCGCGCCGAGCGGCAGCTCGATCCTGAGGCTGCGGGCGACCAGCGCCCAACGCCAGGCACTGAGCACGGTGGTGGCGACGCCGATCAGCAGCGCGAGCGCCAGCGTCGGCGCGTCGATCCGCCGCAGTCCCTGCAGCAGCACGCCGGTGCCGAGGTGCCACAGCAACGCGCCGAGGATGACGGCACCGGCCACGGTCCCGAAGTGGGTGCGGACCGCGGGCGAGTTGAGCCGCGCCAGAGCGGCGCGCCACCAGGGCGTCGCCTCCCGCCGGGGCGAGGAGACGATCACGCCGATACGTTCCTTTGCGACGGCGGGCCCGACGGGCGGGGCGGTGGCGAGCGCGTCGGCCCGCGCCCACAGCGCCGTGTCCCGCGCCGCGAGGCAGTCCGTGCCGTCCTCCCACACCTCGACGGCGACCACCGGTACCGGCGCGCCCGAGACGACGTCCACCCGCGCGGTCTTCGTGTCACCGCGCCGGTCGTCCCGCACCACGAGCGCTCGTACCGTCTCCACGCTCATGACGCCCCGCCCACCGGCCGGGACAGCGCCAGCAGGTCGCTGTGGTGCACGGTGACGCGGAGTTCGCCGGCCTCGCAGGCGGCCAGGCGCTCGCGCAGATACCGGTCCGCACGCGCTGCCAGCGCGGGGCGCTCCTCGACGGCGGCGCCGACCCAGCCGCGCAGCCACTGGGCCGTCAGCGCGGCCTCGCCGGGGCCGAGCCGCCAGGGGCTCGGGTTGACCCGGACCGTGGCGCCCCGCTCCGAGAAGGCCTCGCAGGCCGCCGTGATCGCGTCCGGACCGAGCATGCCGTCGCGGCGCTGGTGGGCGTTGAACGCCTCCATGATCTCCTCGTCCAGCGGGTCGGGCGCGGTGAGTTCGACGCGTCCGGCGACCGAGAGGGTCAGCAGCGCCGGGCAGCCGGCGCCCGTGCAGGCGGCGGCCAGCGTGTCGATCTCCGCGCGGCTGAGGACGTCGAGAAGTGCGGAGGCGGTCACCAGGGAGGCGCCGGCGAGGGCGTCGGGGGTGAGCCGGGCGACGTCGCCGCGGCGTGTCTCGACGGTGACCCGGCTGCCGTCGGCACCCGAGCGCGGCGAGGCGACGGCCGCGAAGTGCAGCAGGTAGGGGTCGCGGTCGTGCAGGACCCAGTGCTGGGCGCCGTCGAGGCGCGGGGCGAGCCAGCGGCCCATCGAGCCGGTGCCGCAGCCGAGGTCGTGGATGACCAGCCCCGCCTTGCCCGGCAGGTTCGCGAGCCGGATCCGGAGCGGGTCGAGCAGGTCGTGCGCGCGGGCGGCCGCGTCGGCGGGCTCCCGCAGCTCCAGCCACTCCGGCGCGTACCGCGGCGGCTCGTCCGGGCCGTCCTCCCGCAGCCGCAGGGTGGCCCGCTCGCCGGGGCGGCCGACGGGACCGGCGCCGGGGATGACGGAATCCGTGGCATCGGCCTGGACACCCACGCTCGCCTCCGGTGTCACCATCTGCTGCCCCCGAACCGTTTCCCTCGGGCCCGGCTGCGGCGGGATCTTCCCGCCGATCTGTGCCCCTACCGTCCTGTTCATGCCGCCCTCCCAGGCTCGCTCGGCAGCCGGCCCAGTACTCCGGCGAGGCTGCGGGCCGTGGTCGCCCAGCCGTCCAGGGCGGCCCGTCGGCCCCGGGCGGCGGCCTTGAGCCGGCGTCGTACGTCGGCCTCGCCGAACCAGCCGCGCAGTTCGGCGGCGAGGGCGGCGGGGTCCTCCGGCGGCACGAGGATGCCGGGCACGCCGCCGTCGGGGGCGCGGCCGACCGCCTCGGGCAGGCCACCGACGTCCGTCGCGAGCACCGGGATGCCGCGCGCCAGGGCCTCGGTCACCGCCATGCCGTAGGTCTCCGCGTAGGAGGTGAGGACCATGAGGTCGGCGGCGGCGTAGCTGGCGTCGAGTGCGGCGCCGGCCTGCGGTCCGGCGAGATGGATGCGGTCCTCGAGGCCGTGCTCGCTGATCAGCCGGCGCAAGTGGGCGACGTACTCGGGGTCCTGCCCGAGTCCGCCGACGCACACGCAGCTCCACGGCAGGTCGGCGGCGGCGGCCAGTGCCTGCACCAGCCGGTGCTGGCCCTTGCGCGGGGTCACGGCGGCCACGCACAGCAGCCGGGAGACGCCGTCGGTGCCGGAGGCGAGGGGCGCGATGTCGGCGCCGGGGGCGGCGACATGGACCCGCTCGGGGGCGAGCCCGTGGTGCGAGACGAGCCGGCGGACCGCCCAGTCGCTGGTGGCGATCACCGCGGGCACCGCCCGCAGCACGTCCCGCTCCTTGGCGTCCAGCTCGGCGGCGACCGCGGGCTCGAGGCCCGTCTCGTCGCCGAGCGGAAGGTGTACGAGCACGGCGAGGTTCAGCCGCTGTGTTTCGGGGACGACGATCTCGGGCACCCCGCAGGCGACGATCCCGTCCAGCAGGACGACCGTGCCGTCCGGCAGCTCCCGCAGCGTACGGGCGAGTTCCGCCCGGGCCGCCGTTCCCGGCCGGGGCCACTCGCCGGCCACGGCGTGCTGGTGGACCTGCCAGCCGAAACCCGGCAGGTCCAGGCTCACCCGGCGGTCGTAGGCGTTGCCGCCGCTGGGCGCCGCCGGGTCGTTGACGCCGCCCGGCAGGACGAAGTGCACGGAGCGCAGGGACATGGGGATGATCTCGGCGTTCTTCAGGGCGGTGTGCTGCACGGGCACGTAGCCGAGCGCGGGCTGCGCCGCCTTCTCCAGGGTCGCGTCGGTCACAGGGCACGCTCGTAACTCGCCCAGGCGATGTGCGACTCGTGCAAGGTCACCGAGATGCCCGCGATGCCCTTGGCGCCCTCCCCGAGCGCGCCCTTCTCGATGCGCTCGGCGAGCCGGTCGGCGATGACCTTGGCGAGGAACTCCGTGGAGGTGTTGACACCGGCGAACTCGGGCTCGTTGTCGAGGTTGCGGTAGTTGAGCTCACTGACGACCGCGCCGAGTTCCTGGGTGGCCAGGCCGATGTCGACGACGATGTTGTCGTCGTCCAGCTGCTCGCGCCGGAAGGTGGCGTCCACCAGGAACGTCGCTCCGTGCAGGCGCTGCGCGGGTCCGAAGACCTCGCCGCGGAAGCTGTGGGCGATCATGATGTGATCGCGGACGGTGACACTGAACAACGGACGACCCTCCAGGTGCGGCGCGTCTGGTCCCCCGGCCGTTGACCGCCGGGGGATGCCGTGTAGTACGGCTCTTCGGTTCCCCGTGTTCAGCCCCGTCTCACTCTTTTCTCAGGTCAGGCGGTCTTGCGTGGCCGAAAAGTCGTCCCGTATTGAACGACTGCGTCAGGCTGTGTCCGCGTACCTCACCCGGTGGCACAGCGCCGGGATCTCCCCCGAGGCCAGCTTCGGCAGGACGTCCGGCAACTCCTCGAAGGCGGACTCCCCCGTGACCAGGGCGTCCAGCGCCGGATCGGCCAGCAGGTCGAGGGCGAGCGCGAGCCGGTCGGCGTAGCTGCGGCTGGAGCGGCGGGCCGGGGAGACGGCGCCGACCTGGCTGCTGCGGATGACCAGCCGGCGTGAGTGGAAGTCCTCGCCGAGCGGGAGGGCGACCCGCCGGTCGCCGTACCAGCTCAGCTCCAGCACCGTGCCCTCGGCGGTGAGCAGTTCCAGGGCCCGGGTGAGCCCCTGTTCGGTGGCGCTGGCGTGCACGACCAGGTCGCACCCGCCGAGGGCGTCGGCGGGCGGCGCGAAGTCGATGCCGAGGGCCTGGGCGACCTTGGCGCGGGCGGGATCGGCGTCCACCAGTTGGACCCGTACGCCCGGGAAGCGGGCCAGCAGCGCGGCCACCGAGCAGCCGACCATGCCCCCGCCGACCACCGCGATCCGGTCGCCGACCAGCGGCGCCGCGTCCCACAGCGCGTTGACGGCGGTCTCCACGGTGCCGGCGAGCACGGCCCGTTCGGCGGGCACGGTGTCCGGTACGACGGTCACGGCGGAGGCCGGGACGACGTACCGCGTCTGGTGCGGATACAGGCAGAAGACCGTCCGCCCGAGCAGTTCCTCCGCGCCCGCCTCGACGACCCCCACGCTGAGGTAGCCGTACTTCACGGGAGCGGGGAAGTCGCCCTCCTGGAACGGCGCCCGCATGGCCGCGTACTGGCTCTCCGGAACCCCGCCGCGGAACACAAGCGTCTCCGTGCCCCGGCTCACCCCCGAGAAGAGCGAACGCACCAGCACCTCGTCCTCGCCGGGTTCGGGCAGGTGGACGTCGCGTATCTCGCCCTGGCCCGGACGACCGAGCCAGAACGCGCGTGCGGTCAGGTTCATCCGAGGTCCTCCTGAACGATCGGGAAGTGGTTCACGTACCGAGGTGTGCACAGGCCGCGCACAGTACGCGGCGTTGATCGACTCTGTCATATGGCCGGAGGGTGTGCGGTGGCCCTGAACAACACTTACGACGCAAGGCTGGTCCAGCAGGAGACCGCTGTGGGAGCGGGCGTTCAGATCCTGTTGCTTGCCTTGCTCGGCACGGCGCTCGGCATGGGGGTGGCGGGCTGGCTGACCGGCCTCGCCTTCGCCGTCGCCACGTGGGCGGTGCTCTCGCGGGCACTGCACCGCACCCGGCCGCGTTCCTTCGGCCCGGCCAACCGGGTGACGCTCGGCCGCGCGACGCTGGTCGGCGGCGTCACCGCCCTGGTCGCGGACTCCTTCGAGAGCTCCCCGCCGGTCACCGCGCTGGTCGGGCTCACGGCGGTCGCCCTGATCCTCGACGGCGTGGACGGCAAGGTCGCCCGCGCGACGAACACGTCCACGCCGCTGGGCGCCCGCTTCGACATGGAGGTGGACGCGTTCCTGATCCTGGTCCTGAGCGTCTACGTCTCCGCGGAGTTCGGCCCGTGGGTTCTGCTGATCGGCGGCATGCGCTACGCCTTCGTCGCCGCGGCCCGCGTCTGGCCCTGGCTGAACGCCGAACTCCCGCCGAGCATGGCCCGCAAGACGGTGGCCGCGATGCAGGGCATCTGCCTCCTGCTCTCCGCGTCGGGCTACCTGCCCCCGGTGGCCTCCCTCGGGGTCGTGCTCCTGGCGCTGGCGGCCCTGGTGTGGTCCTTCGGCCGCGACGTCATGTGGCTGCACCGCACCTCGCGGGTCCAGGACGGCGAAATGGAACAGATGCTGGAACTGGCGGCGGAACGGCAGGCAGTGGCGTCCTGAGGACCGGGGGCCGCCCTGTCACCGGTCGGCTGCGCGTTGGAGTGCCGCAGCTGTGGTCGTGAGGTCCGCTGTTCTCGGCGAGATCGGTCCGCGGCACTTGTCGAGAAGCGGTCCAGCAACCCCCGGAGGCCCGGGACTGTATCGATATGCGGCTCCGCCGCGTGAGCGCGGCCAACCACGACGACGCCGCACACACACGACAGCCGATCCCCCCTCAACGCTGCCGCGGCTACAGCAAAACCGCGGCAACCGACACCCCCGCCAGAGCCCCCCACGGCACTGCTCCCGGCAACCCCGCATCCAGCAGCATCCCCGTCCCCGAACTCCCCGCCAGCACGATGAGCCCGGACACCGACGACAACGCCCCGGTGCAGAGCCCGAGCCGCCCCTCCTCCGCGAGGCCCGGCCCCAGGCGCGAGCGGGGGCGGCCCCACCCGAGTCGAAGGAGGGGCCGCCCTGTCGGTCACCGGGCCGGTGCCACCGTGGGGGCCGGTGCGTAGCCCGTGGGGCGGGTCGTGAAGGTGCCGCGGCCCTGTGTTCGGCTGCGCAACCGGGTCGCGTAGCCGAAGAGTTCGGCCAGGGGCACGGTCGCCGTCACGACGGCCGCACCGCCCCGCGCGGTCGAACCCGAGACCCTGCCACGGCGCGCGGCGAGGTCGCCGAGGACGCCGCCGACGGCTTCCTCGGGCACGGTCACCGTGACCTCGACGACCGGCTCCAGCAGGACCATCGCGCAGGCTCGGAGGGCCTCGCGCAGGCCCAGCCTGCCGGCCGTGCGGAAGGCGGTGTCCGAGGAGTCCTTCACATGGGTCGCCCCGTCGGTCAGGGTGACCCGCAGCCCCGTCACCGGGTGACCGCCGAGCGGGCCCTCGGTGAGGGCGTCCCGGCAGCCGGCCTCGACCGCGCGCACGTACTCCTGCGGCACCCGCCCGCCGACGACCGTGGACCGGAAGACGAACCCGCTCTCCAGCGGCTCGACATCGAGGACCACATGGGCGAACTGCCCCGCCCCGCCGTCCTGTTTGACGTGCCGGAAGACCTGTCCGGACACCCCGCGCCCGACCGTCTCGCGGTGACTCACCCTCGGGCGGCCGACGGTGACCTCCAGGCCGTGCGCGAGCCGCAGCTTCTCGGCCGCCACCTCGAGGTGCAGTTCACCCATGCCGGACAGGACCGTCTGGCCGGTCTCCGGATCGGTCCGGACGACCAGTGAGGGGTCCTCTTCCGCCAGCCGGGCCAGGGCCGTGGCCAGTCGGTCGGCGTCGGTGGACCTGCGTGCCTCGACGGCCACCGAGACCACCGGTTCGGTGACGCCCGGGGGTTCGAGGACGAGCGGGGCTCCGGGCGCGCACAGCGTCGAGCCGGCCCGGGCCGACTTCAGCCCGACGACCGCGACGATGTCCCCGGCGATCGCTCGCTCGACGCGCACGTGACGGTCGGCCTGGACGCGCAGGAGGCGCCCGATCCGCTCGCTGCGGCGCGTGCCCGCGTCCCACACGGTGTCCCCCTTCTCGATCGTTCCCGAATAGATCCGTACGTAGGTCAGCCGTCCCGTCGGAGTGGCGTTCACCTTGAACGCCAGCGCCGCGAACGGCGCCTCCAGGTCGGCCGCCCGCTCCTGCGCCGTACCGTCGTGCGTGCCGTGTACGGCGGGCACGTCCAGCGGTGACGGCAGATAGGCCACGACGGCGTCGAGCAGTGGTTCGATGCCGCGGTTGCGGTAGGCGGAGCCGCACAGGACCACCACGCCCTCGCCGCTGCGGGTCAGGTCCCGCAGGGCGCCGGCCAGGGTCTCGGCGGACAGCGCCTCGCGCCCGACGAACTCCTCCAGGGCAGCAGGGTGCAACTCGGCGACCGCTTCCTCCAGCAGCCGGCGACGCTCGCACGCCTCCTCGCACACCTCCTCGGGCATCGGCACGACGTCTGCAGTGTCACCGCCGTCGGCCCAGACCAGCGCGCGCATGCGCACCAGGTCGACGACGCCGGTGAAGCCGTCCTCGGTGCCGATGGGCAACTGGACGACCAGCGGCGCGGGATGGAGCCGTTCACGGATCGAGGCGACGGCGGTGTCGAGGTCGGCGCCCGCGCGGTCCAGCTTGTTGACGAACGCGATCCTCGGTACGCCGTGCCGGTCGGCCTGCCGCCACACCGACTCGCTCTGCGGCTCCACCCCGGCCACGGCGTCGAACACCGCGACCGCGCCGTCCAGCACCCGGAGCGAACGCTCCACCTCGTCGGCGAAGTCCACGTGTCCCGGCGTGTCGATCAGGTTGATCCGGTGGCCGTCCCAGGCGCAGCTGACGGCGGCGGCGAAGATGGTGATGCCACGGTCGCGCTCCTGCGGGTCGAAGTCGGTGACGGTGGTGCCCTCGTGGACCTCTCCGCGCCGGTGGATGGTGCCGGTGGCGTACAGGATCCGCTCGGTGACGGTGGTCTTGCCCGCGTCCACGTGGGCGAGGATGCCGAGGTTGCGGACGGCTGCGAGGGGGTTGACGTTGGTGCGCACGGCCCGTTGGCCTTTCTGGTGATCTGGTGCGATCGAAAAGGGCGGCGCGATTCCCGGACGGGACGGACGGGGGCGACGTGTCGGTACGACGCGGTGTCAGAGGTTCGTCGCGGGCATCCGGTGCCGGCCGCGCAGCGGGCACCGGACCGACGGGGACACCAGGATCACCTCGAACTGAGAGCGCGGGACGACGACAACGGTGCGGTAACGCACGGCCGGTCTCCCCTCGTCGCTCGTCCCGCGCGTCACGGTGACGTGCGGTGCGTGCCGAGTGTAGGGAAGCCGCACGGTCCGGGGCATCGGGTTTTTCGCGGATTTCCGCGGGTTACCTGGCGATCGTGCTGGTGGCCGTCGGACACGCGTGGGAGCCGCTGCGGGACGGCGGTCGGACCGTCACCGCCCAGGTGCGGCTGCTGGCCCTGCCGGTGTTCGCCGTGTCGTACTGGACGGTGCCGCGGATGACCGGCGCCTGGTTCCTCCACCGGGACAGCGCGCAGGAACTGGGCGCGCCCGACCTCGTTCGGGCCCGTGATGACCCTGGCCGCCTTCGGCTGCTCCCTGCTCCTGGTCGCCTGCTTCCTCTCCTGGGTGCCGGGGCGGCGGCTGTGGTTCACCGCGCTGGGCGCGGGCACGCTCTACGGCTATCTGCTGCACGGTTTCCTCGCCCAGGGGTCCACGGTGACGGTCGTCGCCGCCGCCGCCGTGACGGTTCAGTGCACACCGCCCGTCCGGCGGATCTTCCGCCGCGTCGTGGAGCCGACAATGGAGTGGGCGTTCAGGCGTGACCCGCGGCGCGCCCGGACCGGCGCACGAGCTGGGAACTCCTGCCGGGTCACGCGCGTTGTCCTGATACCGACCAAGCACGAGGAGTCACCCTTTGTCCGCCAGACCGACGGACTGCCCGGGGCACAGTCCCCGACCATCCCGCCACAGCATGCCTGATCGCGGCACTCGACGGGGTGGTGCCGGATGAGTGCCGCGCCTGCCGTCCTGGGTCTCTTGGCCGTGTTCGTGCTGACCGCCGGGACCGGTTACTTCGTCGCTCAGGAGTTCGCGTACGTCTCCGCCGACCGGCTCGCCCTCGCCCGTGAGGCGGAGGCCGGTGACCGGAGGGCCGCCCGGGCGCTGAAGGTGCTGGAGCGGCTGTCGTTCATGCTGTCCGGCGCTCAGCTGGGCATCACCGTGACCGGCCTGGTCGTCGGTTTCATCGCCGAGCCGTCCGTGTCCGCGCTGCTCGGACCGGCCTTGTCCGGCGTCGGCTTTCCCGACACGGCGGTCACCGCTGTCTGTGGGGTGCTCGCCTTCGTGGGCGCCACGGTCGTGCAGATGGTGCTCGGGGAACTGGCCCCGAAGAACCTCGCGATCGTGGTGCCCGAACGGCTGGCGAAGGGCCTGGCCGCGTCGACGCTGGCGTATCTGAGGGTCGTCGGCCCGGTGGTGCGCGTCTTCGACGAGGCGGCCGACCGGCTGCTGCGCAAGATGCACATCGAACCGGTCGAGGAACTGCACCACGGCGCCACCCTGGAGGAGCTCGGCCATCTGATCGGCGAGTCGCACGACCAGGGCCGGTTGCCGAAGGACACCGCCGACCTGCTGGACCACGCCCTGGAGTTCGCCGAGCGCACGGTGGACGAGGTGATGGTGCCGCGCGCGGACGCCGTCTTCGTCCGCAAGGACGCGAGCGCCGCCGAGGCGGTCGACCTGATCGCCGAGCACGGCCACTCCGACTACCCGGTGCTGGGTGACCACCCCGACGACGTGGCGGGCGTCCTGGGTGTGCGGGAGCTGATGGCGCTGCCCGCGGGCCGGCTCCCCACGACCACCGCGGGCGCGCTCGCCCGGCGCCCCCTGCTGCTGCCCGACACCCTCCCGCTGCCGGAGGCGGTGGAGCAGATGCGCCGGGGGGACGACGAGTTCGCCGTCGTCCTGGACCACCACGGCGGGCTGGCAGGCATCGTCACCTACGAGGACATCGCCGAGGAACTGATCGGCGACATCGCGGACGAGTCCGACACGGTCGTCGCCCTCGCGGTCGCGGACGGCGACGGCTGGCTGGTCGACGCGGGCCGCCGGCTCGACGAGGTGGCCGAGGCGACCGGCGTCGAACTGCCCGCGGAGGACGACTTCGACACCGTAGCCGGGCTGATCGTGGACCGGCTGAGCCGCTTCCCGGCGATCGGCGACCGGATCACCGTCGAGCTGCCCGACGGCGGACGGGCCGCGCTGGAGGTACGGAGCCTGGACCGGCACGTGCCGGAACGGGTCCGCCTGCGGCGGCTGACCGCCGCAGAGGCCACCGGTGTACGGGAGGAGGGGCAGACGTGAGTTTCCCGATGGCACTCCTGGTCACGGTCCTGCTGCTGATCGGCAGCGGCTTCTTCGTGGCCGCCGAGTTCGCGCTGGTCGCGGCCAGGCGGCACCGCGTGGAGAAGGCGGCGGCCGAGGGGCGGCGCGGCGCCGAGGCGGCCCTGTCCGGCATGCGTGAGCTGTCGCTGATGCTGGCGGGCGCGCAGCTCGGCATCACCGTGTGCACCCTGGGCCTGGGCTCCGTGTCCAAGCCCGCCGTCTCGCACGCGCTCGACCCGCTGCTGCACCGGCTGGGTCTGCCCGCCGCGGTCAGCTACGGCGTCGCCGTCGCCGTCGCGTTGATCGTCGTGGTGTTCCTGCACAGGGTGGTCGGCGAGATGGCGCCCAAGTCCTGGGCCATCGCCGACCCGGAGCGCTCCGCGATGCTGCTGTCGCCGCCGTTCCGGGCCATGGTCAAGGCCGTACGCCCGCTGATCTCGCTGCTCGACACCGTCAGCAACGCACTCGTACGACTGTGCCGGGTCGCCCCGCGCGAGGAGCCGGCCTCGGTCCACAACCGGGAGCAGCTGACCCACCTCGTGGCGGAGTCCCAGCGGCTGGGCCTGATCAGCGCGGCCGACTCGCAGCTGCTCACCCGTTCGCTGACCGAGCCCGAGACCCCCGTGGGCGACCTCCAGACCCCGGCCGCGCGGATCACCTCGGTGGAGGGCTCCGCCGATGCCGACACGGTGCTGAAGGTGGCGGCCGACAGCGACCGGACCCGTCTCCTGGTCCGCGACGGCGACACCGTCCTCGGCTCGCTGCACGCCCGCGACGCCCTGGTCGCCCGCGCCCGCAACCGCACCACGAGCGCCCACCGGCTGGCCCGCCCGGTACCGGAGCTGGCCGGGACCACCACGGTCGCCGAGGCCATCGACGTCCTGCGCAGACACCGCGCCTCCCTCGCGGTCGTCCGCGACGAGAAGGGCGACCTGACCGGCATGGTGACCTTGGACGACCTGCTGTCCCGTTTTCTGCAGCCCGAGGCGGCCTGACCGCCCACGCGGCGGCGGGCGGGGCCGGTCAGGAGGCTTTCAGAGCCAGCGGCAGGGAGCTGAGGCCGCTGAGGAAGTTGGAGTACACGGGCCGGGCAGGCCCGGTCCGCTCCATGTCCGCGACCAGGTCGCGCAGGCCGGCGAGTACGGCTCCGATCTCCGCGCGGGCCAGGTAGGCACCGAGGCAGAACGCGGACCGGTTGTCCCTGGACGGGCCGGCCGGCGAACTGGCCACCCTGACCGAGCTCGCCCGCCGGGGCGCGCTTTTGACGAACCGGCTCACCGGCGGCACCTTCACGCTGAACAACTACGGTGTCCTCGGTGTCGACGGAGCCACGCCGCTGCTCAACCACCCCCAGACCGCGATGCTCGGCGTGGGCCGCATCACCGGCCGCGCCTGGGCGGTCGACGGCCGCCTGGCGATACGCAAGGTCGTCAACCTGTCCCTGACCTTCGACCACCGTGTCTGCGACGGCGGCACCGCCGCGGGCTTCCTGCGCCATGTCGCCGAACAGGTCCGGGGCTGATCCGACCGTGGGACGGGTCAGCCGGGCCGGACCAGGCGGGTCTCGTACGCGAAGACCACCGCCTGGACGCGGTCCCGCAGTTCCAGCTTGAGCAGGATGCGGCTGATGTGCGTCTTGACCGTCGCCTCGGCCAGTTGGAGCCTCTCGGCGATCTCCGAGTTGGACAGTCCCCGGCCCACCTCGGTGAGGACCTCGCGTTCGCGGGCGGTGATGCGGTCCAGCCGTTCGTCGCCGCGCACACCGCCGTCGGACCCGGTGGGGAGTTGGTGGGCGAAGTTCTCCAACAGAAGCCGGGTGATGCGGGGTGCCACCACCGCGTTCCCGTCGGCCACGCAGCGGATCGCGGCCAGGAGTTCCTCGGGCAGCGCGTTCTTCAGCAGGAAGCCGGAGGCTCCGGCGCGCAGTCCGGCGAAGGCGTACTCGTCGAGGTCGAAGGTGGTCAGGATCAGCACCTTCGCCTCGGGGCACCGCGCCACGATCTGCCCGGTGGCCTCGATGCCGTCCACGCCCGGCATCCGCACGTCCATCAGGACGACGTCGGGCCGCACGTCACGGGTCAGGCGCACGGCCTCGGCGCCGTCGCCTGCCTCGCCGACGACCACCATGTCGTCCTGCGCGTCCAGCACCATGGAGAACGCCATGCGCAGCAGCGGCTCGTCGTCGACGAGGAGAACTCTGACCGTCATGGATCACGCTTCGCTTCCCGAGAGGGCCAGCACGGCCCGTACCTGCCAGCCGCCGTCGGGGCGCGGCCCCGCCTCGAACTCGCCGCCGTACACCGCGGCCCGCTCGCGCATCCCGTGCAGTCCCTGGCCGTTGGACTCGGCCGGGGACTGAAGCGCCGGGCCGTCGTCGGTGATCCGCACGGAGACGTACTCCGGCGCGCAGCGCACCCGGACGTCGGCCCGGGTGCCCGGCGGGGTGTGCTTGAGGGTGTTGGTGAGGGCCTCCTGCACCAGCCGGTAGACGGTCAGCTGGGCGGGGAGGGGCACGGCCGCGGGGTCGCCCGAGACGTCGAGGTCGGTGGGCAGCCCGGCCGCGCGGACCTGGTCGGCCAGCGGCCGCAGTTGGGCGATGCCCGGCATCGGGTGGCGCAGCGCGTCGGGCTCGTCGGCGCGCAGTACGCCGAGGAAGCGCCGCATGTCGGTGATCGCCTGCCGGCCGGTCGTGGAGACCTGGCGCATCGCCTCGGTGGCGCGTTCCGGATGGAGCTCCTGGGCGAAGACGGCGCCGTCGGCGAGCGCCACCATCACCGACAGGTTGTGCGTGACGATGTCGTGCATCTCCCGCGCGATGCGGGAGCGTTCGCCGGCGACGGCCAGCTGCGCCTGCTGGTCGCGTTCCCGTTCCAGGCGTACGGCCCGCTCCTCAAGGAAGGCCAGATGGGCGCGTCTGCTGCGCATGTTCACGCCGATCACCGTCGCGGCCACCGCCATCGCGGACAGCGCGACGAACGACTCGAAGACCCGTTCCGGCGGTGTCCACCGGGCCGACGCGAGCAGCACACCGGTCTCCAGGACGCCGATGGCGAGCCAGGTGTGCCGCTTCGACGCGTACGCGGCCACCGTGTACAGCGCGATGAGCAGGGTGATGTCCGTCGGCGTACGCACGTTCAGCCACCACTGGACGAAGGCGACCGCCGACATCGACAGGAACGCCACGAGCGGTGCCCGGCGCCGCCACACGAGCGGCAGCGCCAGCAGCGCGTTGAACAGCAGCGGTTGCCCCAGCACGGGGTGCAGGGCCCGGTGCATCGCCCCGGTCAGCATCGCGAAGACGGCGGCCGCGAAGAGCGCGTCCACCGTCTGCGGCGACAGCCGTGTCCGCAGACGCAGCCGGGCGCGCCCCGCGCGGGCGCGCCCCCACCGGGGCCCGCCACCCCCCGCCGGGGGGCGGGGGGGGGGGCTAGGCCCGCCCCGGGGGGGGGGGCGGGGCGCCCCCCCCCGCCGGGGGGGGGGCCCCCCGTGGGGGTGTTTTTGGGGCGGGGGCCGGCCCGGGGCCGAGGGGGGGGCGGGGGGGCGGCCCCCCCGCGGGCCCCCCCGCCCCCCCCGGGCCCGCCCGGGGGGGGCCCCCCACGACCGGGCCCGGACACGCACGGCCTGGGGCAGGGCGTAGGTCATCGACGCGCCCGGGGGCGGTCGGCCGGCATCAGGCGTCCCGCCGTTTGAGCGCCACCGCCGCTCCGGCCAGCGCGAGCACCGCGTACAGGCAGAACACTGCGAAACCGGTCCATGGTGACAGCGTATTGGGGTCCGCGTGGAGGTGGATGATGCCCTGTCCCGCCGTACTCGGCAGGTACTTGTTGATCGCGTCGTACCAGGAGGACGGCAGCGCCTCGGCGAGCACCGGGAGGACCAGCAACACCCCGAACAGGGTGGCGATGCCGCCGGCGGTGTTGCGGATCAGCGCACCCAGCGCCACCCCGATCAGGCCCACGCCGGTCAGGTACAGACCGGCGCCGAGCACCGCGCGCAGCACGCCCGTGGCGCCGAGGGACGTCCCGAGGTGCTGACTGGACAGCGCCGCCTGCCCGACCAGGAAGGCGATCAGCGCGGCGATCGTCATCAGCACCCAGGTCACGGCACCGAACACCAGCGCCTTCGCCCACAGCACCGGCAGCCGGCGCGGCACCGCGGACAGCGAGGCGCGGATCATCCCGGTGGCGTACTCACCGCTGACCACCAGGACGCCCAGGACGCCGACGGCGAGCTGGGCCAGGAAGAAGCCCCGCATGCTCACCATCGTCGGATCGAAGTGCAGGCGTTCGTCGGCCGGCAGGTGGGCCCAGCGGTCGGCGGTGAAGTAGCTGAACAGGTAACCGAGGCCGATCATCGCGACCACCGCGGCCAGCAGCGTGAACAGCGTGGAGCGCAGCGAGCGCAGTTTGATCCACTCGGAGTGGATCACCTTCAGCTGGCTGACCTCGCCGCGTTCCGCCTCGGGGATCACCGTTGCCATCAGTGTCGTCATGCCGCACGCCCTTCCGTGCCCGCGCCGAGGCCCTGCGCCACGGGTGCCTGGTACTCCACGGCGTCCCGGGTCAGCTCCATGAACGCCTCCTCCAACGACGCCTGCTGCGGGGTCAGTTCGGCCAGGGCGATGCCCTCCTCGGCCGCGATCTGCCCGATCCACTCGCTGCTGAAGCCGGTCACCAGCAGCACGCCCGGCTCCGGCGAGGAGACGGTCACGTCGGGGCCCGTCAGCAGCTCGCGCAGCTTGTCCGCCTCCTTGGTGCGCACCCGCACCTGGTCACCGGCGGCCCGTGCGGTGAACTCCGCGACGGAGGTGTCCGCGATCAGCCGTCCCCGTCCGATGACGATCAGGTGCTCGGCGGTCAGCGCCATCTCCGACATGAGGTGGGAGGAGACCAGGACCGTGCGCCCTTCGGCGGCCAGTCCCTTCAGCAGGTTGCGGATCCACAGGATGCCCTCGGGGTCCAGGCCGTTGACCGGCTCGTCGAGGATCACCGTGGCCGGGTCGCCGAGGAGGGCGCTGGCGATGCCGAGCCGCTGCCCCATGCCCAGGGAGAAGCCGCCCACGCGCTTCTTCGCCACCGCGCGCAGCCCGACGAGGTCGATCACCTCGTCGACGCGGCGCTCCGAGATCCCGTGGGTGGCGGCGAGCGCCAGCAGGTGGTTGCGGGCGCTGCGTCCGGTGTGGATGGCGCGGGCCTCGAGCATCGCGCCCACCTCGTGCAGCGGCGCCCGGTGGTCGGCGTAGCTCTTGCCGTTGACCACGGCACGGCCCGAGGTGGGCGCGTCCAGGCCGAGGAGCATCCGCATCGTGGTGGACTTGCCGGCCCCGTTCGGCCCGAGGAAGCCGGTGACGGCACCGGGCCGCACGGTGAAGCTGAGATCTTCCACGGCGGTGCGCTCACCGTAGCGTTTGGTGAGGGAATGGGCCTCGATCATGAAGGGTCCTCGTCGGAACTAGGGGAGGTCGTTGGTGGGGGGCGGCGTCCGTTCGTGACCGGACCCGCATCACCCTAGAACCGCGCCCGGCACGGATCGACAGACCGCGGAGCGACGTTTCGGGGGCCCGGCGTGCGTCCGTGGGCTGAGCGACGTACATCCGTCGATGTACGTTCCGCCGGGGGCCGTCAGCCCCGAAAGAGCGGCCTTCGGGCACGTTCCGCGCGACGGACCCGCCCTCCGGCCGCGTAGAGCGGACGACGGATTCACCCACGGAGGGGACTGCACAGTGACAGCGCGTGCACTCAAGGGGGCACTGAGGGGTGCCAGGGGTACGGCGATCGCGGCGGCGGCGATGGCCGTGCTGGCCGCATCGCAGGCGCCGGGGGCGGTCTCGGCCGAGGCCGCGGAGCCCGCGCGGAAGGCGGCGCCCACCGGGCACGGCGCCAGCGTGTCCGGCGACACCCCGTACCGCACCGGCCTTCCCCCGCTGCGGACACGGAAGAACGACCCGGCACCGGAAGGGACGGCCGGCGGCGCCCTGCCCGCGACCGTGTTCGACGCGTACCGGCGTGCCGAGGAGGAACTGGCGCGCGAGGCGCCCGGCTGCCGGCTGCGCTGGCAGCTGCTGGCCGCGATCGGCCAGGTGGAGTCCGGGCAGGCCTGGGGTGGCCGGGTGACCCCGGACGGTACGACCGTGACGCCCATCCTCGGCCCGCGGCTGACCGGCGGCGCCTTCGCCGTCGTGCCGGACACCGACGGCGGCGCGTACGACGGGGACCCGGTGTACGACCGCGCGGTCGGCCCGATGCAGTTCATCCCGTCCACCTGGGCCCACTGGGGCGCGGACGGCAACGGCGACGGACGGTCGGACCCGAACAACGTCTACGACGCTGCGCTCGCCGCCGGCCGCTACCTGTGCGCGGGCGGCCGCGACCTGTCGAACCCCGCCGACCTGGACCGGGCGATCCTGGGCTACAACCACTCGGACGCCTATCTGCGCACCGTCAAGGCCTGGTACGCGTACTACCTGACCGGACACCGCGTGGTGCCGGACGCGTCCACCGGGTCCCGGTCGGACCGGACGAAGCCGTCCCGCCCGCAGAGGCCGAAGCCCTCGCCGCCGAGGTCGTCGCACGACCGGAAGGCGGTCCCCGGCCCTTCGCCCACGTCGTCGGCGCCGCCCGCCTCACCCTCCCCCAGCCCGTCCCCGACGGCGGGTGTGCCGAAGGTGTCCGGGACGCCGCTGGTCTCCGTCCCCGAGCCGACTCTCACGCTGCCCGGCGGCGGGCTGCTGCCCGACGCAGGGCCGTGACCATCGGCAACGGCTGGAACACGATGAGCGCCTCCCCCTCCACAACCGCGACTACTCGGCGGTAATGTCGCCATCCGCCGGAAGCACAGGACCGGCGGGTGAGTGCGAAGGGGCCCACATGGCGACGGACATGCCTGCGGACACAGCGGCCGCCGAGGAGCGTTGGCAGCGCATGTGGAGCCATCGCGAGCAGCTGCTCAAGGTGGCCCGGCGACGCTCCATGAGCCAGGAGGACGCCGAGGACGCCGTGCACGAGGCGATGCTGCGGGCCGCGGAACGCCCGGACCTCGACGACGAGCGGCTCGGCGCCTGGCTGACGACGGTGACGATGCGGCTGTGCGTCGACCGGTACCGGCAGGTCAACCGAGAGGCCGAGGTGGGCCGCCGCCCCACGCTCGTCGCGCCGGGTCCGGTCCCCGTCGAGGAGGCGGTGTGCGACCGGGCCGAGGCGAAGTGGCTCGCCGTGCGCAGCGGTGAGCTGCCCGCCCGGCAGGCGGAGGCACTCCGGCTGAAGTCCGAGGACCTGGACGTGAGTCAGGTCGCGGTGCGGATGGGGCTCAGCTACCGCACCGTCGAGTCGCTGCTCGCCCGGGCCCGGCGCACGCTGCGCGCCTCGCTGGCCGGGACGCTGGGGCTGGTGATGTTCCTGGTCGGGCGCGGGCGGCTGCGCGGGGGTGGCAAGGCCCAGGTGGTCGCGGTGTCCTCGACGGCGGCGACCCTGGCGGTGGCGGGGCTCCTGCTGCCGTACGCGACCGATGCGGGCGGGAAGGGGAACGGTGCGGCGCCGCGGTCGGCCGTGTCCAGCGACGCGCAGGTGCGGCGCAGCGACGCGACGGACCGGGGGCTCACCCTGAGGACGCGCACCTCCCCGCCCCCGGCGCCCGGCGCCCAGAGTCGGACGCCCTCACCGACCGGGGGGAAGTCCCGGCCGCCGGCGGTGCCCGTGCTGTCCGTGCCGGGCGTGCCGGGCGTGTCCTCGTCCGCGCTCCCGGGGTTGTCGGCCCCGCAGGTCCCACCGCTGCCCGGCGTGCCCAAGGTGCCGGACCTGCCCACGAGGTCGGCCGTCTCGTCGGTCCCGTCGCTGCCCCCGGCCCCGGCGGTACCGGCCGCTCCGTTCTCCACCCCGGTCCCTGTCCCGAGGACGTCTTCGAGCACGCCGTCACCGAAGCTTCCGTAGCACGCCGTCAACACGTCCGAAAAAAATCCCGGTCGTCGCGACGGACGTTCCGCGCCTCCCCGTAGAGCAGATGTCGGAGCTGCTCCGCGGGCGAAGGGTGGGACCGGATGGGTGTCGAGATCTGTGTGGAAGGGCTGACCAAGTCCTTCGGCCACCAGGTCATCTGGCAGGACGTCTCGCTGACGCTGCCCGCCGGGGAGGTGTCGGTGATGCTCGGCCCCTCGGGGACGGGCAAGTCGGTGTTCCTCAAGACGCTCGTGGGGCTGCTGAAGCCGGAGCGCGGCTCCATCACGATCCAGGGCCGGGACATCACCAGGCTCCGTGAGCACGACCTGTACGAGGTGCGGAAGCTGTTCGGAGTGCTGTTCCAGGACGGCGCTCTGTTCGGCTCGATGAACCTGTACGACAACATCGCCTTCCCGCTGCGCGAGCACACCCGCAGGTCCGAGAGCGAGATCCGGCGCGTCGTGCTGGAGAAGATGGACATGGTCGGGCTGATCGGCGCCGAGGAGAAGCTGCCCGGCGAGATCTCCGGCGGCATGCGCAAGCGAGCCGGGCTCGCCCGCGCCCTGGTCCTCGACCCGGAGATCATCCTGTTCGACGAGCCGGACTCGGGCCTGGACCCGGTCCGCGTGGCCTACCTCAACCAGCTCATCGTCGACCTCAACGCACAGATCCACGCGACCTTCCTGATCGTCACCCACGACATCGCTTCGGCCCGCCAGGTCCCGGACAACATCGGGCTGCTGTTCCGGCGCGAGCTGGTGCTGTTCGGACCCCGCGAGGAGCTGCTGACCAGTGACGAACCCGTCGTACGGCAGTTCCTCAACGGCCGGATGCAGGGGCCGATCGGCATGGCGGAGGAGAAGGACGCGGCCCAGGTCGAGCAGGAGCTGGCCCGGATCGACGAGGGTCCACGCGTCCGGGACCTGACTCCCCGCCTTTTGCCCGGCCCCGGCATCACCCGCCCGCCCCGCTGGGAGGCGATCGCGAGACGCGAGGCGGAGCTGCACGGGACGGGGGTGAGCAGCGCATGAGACTCTCCCCGACAGGTGCGCTCCGGCACTCGGGCAACCTCTTCGCGATGGCCCTGGACGTCGTCCGGACCCTGCCCCGACGGCCCTTCCAGGCACGGGAGTTCATCCAGCAGGCATGGTTCGTCGCCAGCGTCACCATTCTGCCGACGGCACTGGTCTCGATCCCCTTCGGGGCGGTCATCGCGCTGCAGATCGGCAGCCTGACCCGGCAGCTCGGCGCACAGTCCTTCTCCGGTGCCGCGTCCGTGCTCGCGGTGCTGCGCGAGGCCTCGCCGATCGTCACCGCGCTGCTGATCGCGGGCGCGGGCGGCACGGCGATCTGCGCGGACCTCGGGGCGCGCAAGATCCGGGACGAGATCGACGCGATGCAGGTGCTCGGCATCGACCCGGTCCACCGGCTCGTCGTACCGCGCGTGCTGGCGTCGATGGTCGTGGCCGTGCTCCTCAACGGCCTCGTCTCGGTCGTCGGTGTCGCGGGCGGCTACTTCTTCAACGTCGTCCTCCAGCACGGCACGCCCGGCGCCTACCTGGCGTCCTTCACCACCCTCGCCCAGCTGTCCGACCTGTGGGCGGCGGAGATCAAGGCGCTGGTGTTCGGGGCCATCGCGGCGATCGTCGCCTCGTACAAGGGGCTGACCGCGCAGGGCGGTCCGAAGGGCGTCGGCGATGCCGTCAACCAGTCCGTGGTGATCACCTTCATGTTGCTGTTCGTGACCAACTTCGTGATGACCGCGGTGTACTTCCAGGTCGTCCCGCAGAGGGGTTAGCCGATGAGACCTCAAAGAGTCCTCGACCGCCCCTTGCGCTCACTCGAAGAGCTGGGCGCCCAACTGTCCTTCTACGGACGCTCCCTGGCCTGGACGGGCCGCACCCTGCGCCGCTACAAGAAGGAGGTCCTGCGACTGCTCGCCGAGGTGAGCTTCGGGCGCGGCGCACTCGCCGTCGTCGGCGGCACGGTCGGCGTGATCGCTTTCCTGTCCTTCTTCACCGGCACCGAGGTGGGCCTGCAGGGCTACGCGGCGCTCAACCAGCTCGGCACCTCCAACTTCGTGGCGTTCCTGTCGGCGTACTTCAACACCCGGGAGATCGCCCCGCTGGTGGCCGGGCTCGCCCTGTCCGCGACGGTCGGCGCCGGGTTCACCGCGCAGCTCGGTGCGATGCGGATCAGTGAGGAGACCGACGCGCTGGAGGTGATGGGCGTCCCGTCGCTGCCGTTCCTGGTGACGACGCGGATGATCGCCGGCTTCGTCGCGGTGATCCCGCTGTACGTGATCGGGCTGCTGTCCTCGTACCTGGCCGCCCGCACCATCACCACCGACTACTACGGGCAGTCGACGGGCACGTACGACCACTACTTCCACCAGTACCTGCCGCCCGTCGACGTGTTCTGGTCCTTCGGCAAGGTGATCGTCTTCGCCGTGCTGATCATCCTGGTGCACTGCTACTACGGCTACCACGCGAGCGGCGGCCCGGCGGGCGTCGGTGTCGCGGTGGGCCGTGCGGTGCGGACCTCGATCGTCGCCGTCAACGTCCTGGACTTCTTCCTGAGCCTCGCGATCTGGGGCGCGACCACGACCGTACGGATAGCGGGGTGAGAGCGGTGCGCATGCACAGAATGAGACTCAGGGTGTACGGCATCGCCTTCCTCGCCGTGCTCGCGCTGCTGCTGTCGCTCGCGGTGGCCGTGTACCGGCAGGCGTTCACGACCGTCGTACCCATCACCCTTCAGGCCGGCACCCTCGGCAACCAGCTCGATCCACGCGCCGACGTCAAGCTGCGCGGGTTGCTGGTCGGCGAGGTGCGCGAGGTGCACGCGGACGGCACGAAGGCCACGCTCGACATCGCGCTCGATCCCCGGTACGTCCCGTACATCCCCTCGGACGTGCACGCCCGTCTGTTGCCCAAGACCCTGTTCGGCGAGAAGTACGTCGACCTGGTCCCGCCCCCGCGTTCCTCGGCTCGGCCCATCCGCGCCGGAGACGTCATCACCCAGGACCGCACGAAGGTCGGCATCGAGGTGCAGCAGCTGATGAACGACCTGCTGCCGCTGCTGCGCACGGTCCAGCCGGGTGAACTGAACGCCACGCTCTCGGCGTTCGCCACGGCGCTGGAGGGCCGCGGCGGCCGGATCGGTGACAACCTCACCCGGGTCGAGGGTTACCTGCGCCGTCTCAACCCGCACCTGCCCTCCCTCAAGGAGGACATCTCGCGGTTCGCGGACGTCGCCGAGGTGTACGGCGACGCCGCGCCCGACCTGATGCGCATTCTGCGCAACACGGTCACCACCAGCCGCACGATCGTCGACAAGCAGGACCAGCTGGCCGCCGTGCTCCGCTCGACCGCTTCCGTGGCGGACACGGCGAACGGCTTCCTGTCCGAGAACGGCGACCGGCTGATCAGCCTGGGCCGGGTCTCCCGCCCCACGCTGGAGCTCTTCGCCCGCTACTCCCCCGAGTACCCGTGCCTGTTCCAGGGCCTGGTCCGCCAGGAGAAGGCCTCGGAGGACGCGTTCCGGGGCGGCGAGATGCGGATCACCCTCGAAGTCGTCCGGCCGCAGGGGGCGTACCAGCCCGGTGAGGAGCCGGTGTACGGCGAGCGGTCCGGCCCGAACTGCCGCGGCCTGCCGCATCCTCAGGTGCCCGGCCCGAAACCCCATCTCGACGACGGTACGTCGGCCGGAGGTTCCTCCGGCGCACTCCCCGGAGGTGTCAACGTGTCCGCCACCCGGGCCGAGCAGCGGGCCGTCGGCTCACTCGTGGCCCCCGTCCTGGGCGTCCCCGCCGACCAGGTGCCGCCCGTCGCGACCCTGCTGTTCGGTCCGCTCGCACGCGGAACGGCGGTGAGTGTCGCATGAGCAGGTCGGGAGCCCGGCAGACCGCCGCCCCGCTGGTCAAGTTCAGCCTGTTCGCGCTGGTCACGATCGCGGCGACGGCGCTGCTCGCCGCCACCATCGTCAACATCTCCTTCACCCCGACGGCCACCTACCACGCCGTGTTCACCGACGTCACCGGGCTGGAGACCGGCGACGACATCCGCGTGGCCGGAGTGCGGGTGGGACAGGTCGAGGGCATCCGGATCAAGGACCGGACCCTGGCGGAGGTCACGTTCAGCGTCAGCTCGGACCGGCCGCTGCTCGCGGGGACCCGCGCGGTCGTCCGCTACCGCAACCTGGTCGGGCAGCGGTACATCGCGCTCACCGAGGGCCCCGGCGACGTCACCGCCCGGCTTCGGCCGGGCGGCACCATCCCGCTGTCCCGGACCCAGCCGGCGCTGGACCTCAACGCCCTGCTGAACGGCTTCAAGCCGCTGTTCGCGGCGCTCAGTCCGAGCGACGTCAACCAGCTCGCCACCGAGATCGTCCAGACCCTCCAGGGCGAGGGCGGCACGGTGAACAGCCTCCTCGCGCACACGGCCTCGCTCACCACCACCCTCGCCGACCGCGACCAGCTGATCGGGTCGGTGGTCGACAACCTCAACACCGTCCTGGACACGCTCGACAAGCGCGGCTCCCGCTTCTCGGACCTGCTCACGCAGTTGCGCCGGGTGATCTCGGGCCTGTCGGCCGACCGGGGGCCCATCGGGGAGTCGCTGGTGAGCATCGGCGACCTCACCGACGTCACCTCGGGGCTGCTGAAGGACGCGCGTCCACCGCTGAAGGACGACATCGCCGGGCTCGGCGATCTCGCCGGGACGCTGAACAAGAACGAACACACCGTGGAGGGCGTCCTGCAGCGGCTGCCGAACAAGCTCAACGCGCTGACCGGGACGGCGTCCTACGGCTCCTGGTTCAACTTCTACCTCTGCGACTTCGACGGCCGGATCGTGCTGCCGAAGACCAAGCAGGTGATCACCCCGGAGCTGCACGTGGCGCGGGCGAGGTGTGGCGGATGAGACTGCGTGTACCACGGCGGCGCCGCCGTCCCGAGCCCCTGGTGAAGGTACGGGTCCTACCGCCGAAGCTGCCGCGACTCCCCCGGCTGCTGCCGCAGCGCAGGCCCCGCCCCCAGCCGTTGGTCAAGGTACGCGTCCTGCCGCCGAAGCTGCCCCGGATCCGGCTGAAGCGGCCGCGCCTGAAGCCGTTCCGCGAGCAGAACCCGGTCGTCATGGGTGCCGTCGGCCTCACCGTCCTCGCGCTGCTCACGTTCGCCGCCTTCAACGCCGACAGCCTGCCGCTGATCGGCGGCGACACGTACAGCGCGGCCTTCTCCGAGGCCGGCGGGCTCAAGCCGGGCGACGAGGTACGGATCGCCGGGGTCAAGGTCGGCAAGGTCGACGGCGTCGACCTTGCCGGCGACCACGTCAAGGTCACCTTCAAGGTGAAGGGCCGGCCCGCCTTCGGCACCGACACGGGCGCGGCGATCCGCGTCAAGACGATCCTCGGCGCGAAGTACCTGGCCCTGTACCCGAAGGGTCCCGGCCAGTTGAAGCCGGGCAGCGAGATCCCGCTCGGCCGGACGGTGTCGGCGTACGACGTCGTCCAGGCCTTCAGCGACCTGACGACCACCACCGAGGCGGTCGACACGGACCGGCTCGCGAAGGCGCTGGACACCCTCTCCCTCACCTTCCGGGACTCCCCCGAGGAGGTGCGGGCGTCGATCAAGGGGCTGTCACGGATCTCCCGGACCGTCGCCTCCCGTGACCAGGCACTGCGCGGGCTCCTCGACCATGCGAACGGGGTCACCAAGGTGCTGGCCGGTCACACCAGGGACTTCTCCGCGCTGGTGAAGGACGGTGACGCGCTGTTCAAGGAGATCGACAAGCGGCGTGCGGCGATCCACACGCTGCTCAAGAGTTCCGCGCTGCTGGGCATCGAGCTGTCCGGCCTGGTCGACGACAACAGCAAGGAGATCGGGCCCGCGCTGAAGAACCTCGACACCTTCCTGAAGATGCTCGAACGCAATCAGGCGAGCCTCGACCGCAGCGTCCAGCTCCTCGCCCCCTACGTGCGGCTCTTCACCAACACCCTCGGCAACGGCCGCTGGTTCGACTCCTACGTCCAGAACCTCGTCGCCGCCCCGGTCACGCCCCGGACGGGAGGCACCCGATGACCCGCAGACTGCTGGCCCTGTTCACCGCGCTCGCGGTCGTCGCCGGCCTCGCCGTCGTGCTCTGGCCGGGCCCCGGCCCCGTCCACGTCACGGCGTACTTCCCGCGCACCGTCGGCATCTACCCCGGCTCCGACGTCCGCGTCCTCGGCGTCCGCATCGGCGAGGTCAGGAAGATCACGCCGGAGGGCGACCGGGTGCGGGTGGAGCTGGAGTACGACCGGGGGCGCAAGGTCCCCGCCGGCGCACAGGCCGCCATCGTCAACTCCTCGGTGGTCAGCGATCGTTACGTGCAGCTGCTGCCGGTGTACCGCAAGGGCGCGGTCCTGCGGGACGGGGACGTCATCCCCGAGTCGCGTACGGCCGTCCCCGTCGAGCTGGACCGGATCTTCGACAGCCTGCACACCACCGCCGAGGCGCTCGGCCCGAACGGCGCCAACAAGCAGGGCTCGCTGTCCCGGCTGCTCGGGGTGAGCGCGGACAACCTCCGGGGGCAGGGCGAGAACCTCAACCAGACGGTGGTCGACCTGTCCCAGGCGGTCACCACGCTGTCCGACGGGCGCGGCGACCTGTTCGGGACCGTACGGAACCTTCAGGTGTTCACGGCCGCGCTGGCGGCGGACGACGCAAGCGTGCGGTCGTTCGACACCGACCTCGCCGACGTGGCCGGGCAGCTGGCCGGGGAGCGCAAGGATCTCGCCGCCGCGCTGAAGTACCTGGCCGCCGCACTCGGTGACGTGGCCGGCTTCGTGAAGGGCAACAAGAAGGCGCTGACCTCCGACGTGCGGGGCCTGGCCAAGGTCACCAAGATCCTCGTCACCCAACGGGCCGCACTGGAGGAGCTGTTGACCGTCGCCCCGACGGGCCTGTCGAACCTGCAGAACGCCTACAACCCCGCCGCCGGCACCCTCGACACCCGCAACAACGCGCAAACCCCTCAGGATCCGGCATCGCTGCTCTGCTCGATCCTGAAGACGACCGGCGCCGACCATGACAACTGCGCCGGGCTGAACAAGCTCTTCGACTCCCTGCCCAAGCTGCCGTCGGCCCCGGCGTCGACGGGCACGGTCGACAAGACCCTCGGCGGAATCCTGGGGGCACCGGCATGAGCGTGAAGCGCGTGGGGCGGGTGGCCGCCTGGACGGCGGCCGGCTCGCTGCTGCTGACCGGCTGCGAGTTCAACGGCTGGTACGACGTCCCGCTCCCCGGCGGCGCCGCCTCGGACGGCCACGCCTACCACGTCACCGTCGAGTTCAGGGACGTCCTGGACCTGGTGCCGCAGTCGGCGGTCAAGGTCGACGACGTCACCGTGGGCACGGTCGAGAAGGTGGAACTGGACGGCTGGCACGCGCGGGTACGGCTGCGCATCGCGGACTCGGTGAAGCTGCCCGGCAACGCGGTCGCCGACCTGAGGCAGACGAGCATGCTCGGCGAGAAGTACGTCGCCCTGTCCCCGCCGGCCGGCACCGCGCCCGTCGGACGGCTCCACGACGGCGCCGTCATCCCGCTGTCCCGCAGCGGCCGCAACCCGGAGGTCGAGGAGGTGCTGTCGGCCCTGTCCGCGCTGCTCAACGGCGGCGGGGTGGCCCAGTTGAAGACGATCACCGTCGAGCTGAACAAGGCCCTCAGCGGGCGCGAGGACCGGGTCAGGTCCCTGCTGAAGCAGCTCGACACCTTCCTCGGCGGCCTCGACGACCAGCGGGCGGAGATCGTGCGCGCGCTCAGGGGCGTCGACCGGCTGGCGAAGCGGCTGAAGGACGAGAAGCAGACGATCGCCCTGGCCGTCGACACCATGCCGCCCGCGCTGAAGGCCCTCGCCGACCAGCGCAAGGACCTGACGAGGATGCTCACCGCTCTGTCCACGCTCGGCAAGACCGGCACCCGGGTGGTGAACGCCTCCCACGACGACACCGTCACCGACCTGAAGCAGCTCCAGCCCATCCTGCAGGAGCTGAACAAGGCGGGCGACGACCTGCCCAACTCCCTGGAGATCCTCACCACTTACCCGTTCCCGCGCAACGTGACGGACGCCGTCAAGGGCGACTACGTCAACCTGAAGATCACCGCCGACCTCGACCTGGCGAACCTGTACGGCAACGTCACCGGCAAGCCGGGCAAGGGGGGTACGGCCGGGAAGTCCCCGGCCCCCGGGACCCCGCACCTTCCCGGCCTCCCCACTCCCGTCCCTCTCCCGTCCGTCCCGTCCCTGCCGGGCACCCCGTCCGTGCCCCCCGTGCCCTCCGCACCCGCCGTGCCCTCGACGCCCTCCGACGGCAGCACCCTGCTGTGCCCGCCCGTGTGCACCGCGGCCTACGGCAACGGGGGCGGCTCGCGTCGTCTTCCGCCCGGGATCGATCTCGGCCTCGCCGAGCTGATGCTGAAGGGGATCATGCCGTGATCACACGTACGGTCAGGGCCCAGCTGCTCGCCTTCGCGACCGTCACCGCCCTCGGGGTGTCGTACGTCGGCGCCCGGTACACGGGCCTCGTGGACGACGTCCTGCACCGCGGGTACACCGTGCGCGCCGACTTCGCCGAGTCCGGGGGCGTCTTCCCCGGCGCCGAGGTCACCTACCGGGGCGTGCCGGTGGGCCGCGTGGGCGATCTGCGGCTGACCGGGTCCGGGGTGTCGGTGGCGCTGAAGATCGAGGACGGCGCCCCGAGGATCCCGGCCGACACGCTCGCCGTCGTCGCCGACCGTTCGGCGGTGGGCGAGCAGTACGTCGACCTCCAGCCGCGGCGGTCGGGCGGGCCGTACCTCATGGACGGCAGCCCGATCCCGCGCAGCCGCACCAGGACCCCGCTGCCGGTCACCGACCTGGTCCTCAGCCTCGACCGGCTGGTGAACTCGGTCGGCAAGGACGATCTGCGGGTCACCGTGGACGAGTTGGGCAAGGCCTTCGCCGGCACCGGACCGAACCTGAGCCGGCTGGTGGACTCCGGCAACGCGCTGGTGGAATCGGCATCCGCGTCGCTCCCCCAGACGATCTCGCTGATCGAGGACTCGCGGAAGGTGCTCAAGACACAGGCCGACCAGGGCTCGGCCATCAAGTCGTTCTCCCGCGACCTGGCCACGCTCACCGAGCAGCTGAAGTCGAGCGACGGCGATCTGCGCAAGCTGATCGGCAACACCGCGCCCGCCGACCGGCAGGTGGACTCCCTGCTGAAGTCCACCCGGCCGCACGTACCGGTCCTGCTGGCCAACCTCATCAGCGGCGGCCAGATCACCCTGGCCCGGCTGCCCGGCGTCCAACAGGCCCTGGTCACGCTCCCGCTCACGGTCGCGGGCAGCTACACGGTCATCCCCGGCGACGGCACCACCCACTTCGGTCTGACAGTGAACGCCGACGACCCGCCCGCGTGCACCCAGGGCTACGGCACCCAGCGGCGCGACCCCGCCGACACCGGCACACGCCCGGCGAACACCGGCGCGCGCTGCACGGCACCGCGCGGCAGCACGACCTCGGTGCGCGGTGCCCAGAACGCCCCCGGCCCGGCCGGCGGCCGGTACGGCGCCGGCCAGGCCGCGTTCGCGGCCCCGTACGACCCGGAGACCGGCACCGTGACCGGCCCGGACGGAACGCCCGTCGAGATCGGCTCGACGGGCGGCCAACAGACCGTGTTCGGAAAGGAGTCGTGGCAATGGCTGCTCGTGGGACCGATGGCATGACAGGGGGCCGGGCGAGGCTGCTGTCGGCGGGGCTCGTCGCCGCAACCGTGCTGACGACCGTGCTGTGTGTCTGGCTGGGCCTGAAGCTGGCCGACCAGCGCGCGGCGCAGCAGCGCCGTCAGGACATCCTGGCGGCGGCCCGCCAGTCGGCGCTGAACTTCACCTCGCTCGACTACCGGCACTACGACCGGGACAGCCGCACCGTTCTGGAGGGCGCCACAGGCGACTTCAAGAAGCAGTTCGCCGCGCAGACCGCGCAGCTGACGAAGCTCGTCGCCCAGAACAAGTCGGTGTCCGAGGGGCAGGTCCTGGAAGCGGGCATCGTGCGGTCCGACGCGGGCTCGGCCCGGGTCCTGGTCGTGGCCGACAGCAAGGTGACCAACACCGCGGCGCCAGCGGGCCAGGCGCGCACCTACCGGCTCCAGCTCGACCTCGTACGCGTGGCCGGCCGCTGGCTGACCTCCGATGTCACGTTCGTGGGCTGACCCGACCGACCCGACTGTGAGGCCGTCAATGAGGAGAGACACCGTGGCGAACCCGACCTCCCGCACCCGCGGCACCGGCTCGCCGGGCCGCCGCACCATGACCGCGGCCGCCCGCGCGGCGGCCAAGCGCGCAGCCCGCCAGGAAGAGGATGCCGTCCCCGGGCGCACCCTGCTCGTCGAGCCCCTGGCGGACGGCTGGGAACACCCGCCGGAGCCCGCGCCCGAGCCCTTCGAGGATGTGCAGGAGGAGAGCAGGCCCTCGCGCAGGGCCGGACGGAGCGTGCTCACCGCGGTGCCGGTCCTCGCGCTCGTGGCGGCCTTGGTCCTGGCAGCCGTCCTCGGGTGGCAGTACCGGCAGGGGCGGCAGGCCGAGCAGGCCCGGGGCGAAGCCCTCGCGGCCGCGCGGGAGGCGGCGCCGGTCGTGCTGTCGTACGACTACCGGCACCTGGACCGGGACTTCGCCCGGGCCCGCGCCCTGCTGACCGGGCACTTCCGCGACCAGTACGGCAGGACGACGAAGACGGTGGTCGCGCCGACAGCGACGACTTACCACGCAGTGGTGAAGGCGACCGTGGCCACACCCTCCGACGGCGGCACCCCTGCCGCGTCCGTCGTGTCGGCCGCGCCGGACAAGGCCGTCGTCCTGCTCTTCGTCAACCAGGTCACCCAGAGCACCCAGGTCCCGGAGCCCCGACTGGACCTGAACCGGGTGCGACTGACGCTGACGCGCACCTCCGACGGCTGGAAGGTGAGTGGCGTCGATGCCCTCTGACCAGGGATGTGGAGGGGGCGACATGTGTCGGCATCGGACCGACCCCGCTCGGCTCGCTGCTCGACGGATTCCTCGTGGAGGCGTGGGTGATTGCGCACCAGCCTTCCGGTGACGGCTGCGGGCACGATGCTGTCCCGCCGTGCCGCTGGCCGTGGCCCCGCTCGCACGCCTGCGACGAGCACGTCGAAAGCGAAGCCGAACCAGCGTGCGCGCTCGGCCCGATCATCGCACTGACCAGGACTGTCATGCCTGATCCTTGCATGTCACCGGGCGCGGCGTCTGGTGCTGTCGTCCGTGCTATCGCCAGGTATGGCCACCGTGGCCGGTGCGCCGGCCACAACGCGACGAGGACCGCGACCGTCAGGTCGAGGCCCTCGTCGCCGTGTCATCGGCGATGGTGTCCGAGGGGCGAGTTGACCGCTGACGATACGGTCTTGGTGGCGCAAGGGCGGCTCCACGCCCATAGGGCGGCGTGAGCCACACAGCTCCCAAGTTCTATACCCAAATTCCGACTCAGGACTCTGCGGCAACCGATACATCATCCACCCAGGTCGCGGCCTTGATCAACGCTCTCTGGCCGTGCCCCAGACTTTTCACGTGCGCAAACGCGTACGCCATCGTGATTCTTTCGTACTTCTGCGTCTGGCCTGTCTCACCGCGACCAACACCCTGGCACTCCTGCGCCTTCTGCCGATGAGCGACCGTAACAAGGACATCGAGATCCTGGCGTTGCGTCACCAACTGCCGGTCCTACAACGTCAGGTCGGCAAGCCCACGTTCACCGACACCGACCGCGCCGTCCTCGCCGGGCAGCTCCCGCACCTCCCGACGGACAAGCTGCGGCACCTCCTGCCGCTGGTACATCCGGACACGATCCCGTGCCGACACCGTAACCTGCTCAAACGATGCCATACTGCGACCTGCGCACCAAACGCCGCGGCCACCCGCCCACCATCCGCTCGATCCGCCCCCTGTTCTGCGCCTCGCCCCGGAGAATCCCCCATGGGGATATCGCCGGGTCCACGGTGAACTCGCGGCTCTCGGCCTCAAGGCCGCCGCCTCCACCGTCTGGGAGAACCTCCGCGAGCACGGCACCCCGCCCGCACCCGAACGGCACAACACGACCTGGGCCGCCTTCCTCCGCAGCCAGACCGACGCACTGCCAGCCTGCGATCCCTTCGAGACCCGCACCCTGACCGGCGCGCGCCTGTGCGTCTTCGCCGTCATCGAGCACGCCACCCGACGCATCCGGATCCCGGGCGCCACCGCACACCCCACCGCGCAGTGATCGTGCAGCCCGGACGCAATCTCCTCATGGACCTCGAGGACGCGGACAGAAGGCCCGAACTCCTCATTCGGGACCGAGACTCGAAGTTCACCACCGCCTTCGACGCCCTGCTGGCCGACCCCGGGCTGAAGGCCGTCACCACCGGCATCCGGATGCCGCGGATGAACTCCCTCATGGAGCGCTGGACACAGACCTGCCGCAGGGAACTCCCAGGCCGCACCCTGATCTGCAGCCAGAGACACCTCCTCAACGCACTCCGCGAGTTCGAGACCTTCTACAACTGGCATCGACCACACCGAACGTCGAAGCAAGCCGCTCCTCTGCACCCCCACCCGAGGCGATCGACCTGCCAGCGCAGATCGAGCACCGGGAAGTCCGCCGACGAGACCGACTCGGGGGGACCCTGCACGAGTACCGACATGCCGCTTGACCAGGCCGGATGATGTATCGGCACCCGCAGTGTTCCTGGGAGCGCCGGCCACAGTCGACCTGCCTGTGCAGATGCGTCCGGGTGCCGCTAAGCCCCATGACGGAGGACGGTCAAGACCACCTGTCTTTCATCAGTGGCGCCCACTTTGTGTTATCGCCCGCTCCGTATCACGTCTCCCCTACGTAGGCACCGTCCCCACGAGAGCCCGAGGAACGCAGTGACACTTCGGATCAGCCGACGCAGCATGCTCAAGGCCGCGGGAGCGGCGACCGGCGCAGTCGGTATCGGTATCAGCACGGGCGTGGCCGCCTCCCCCGCGACGGCGGCGAGCACGTCCTTCGCACACCCCGGGATGCTCCACACCCGGGCCGACCTCGAGCGCATGGCAGCCAAGGTGAAGGCGGGCGCCGCCCCCTACACGGCGGGTTTCGCCAGGCTCACCGCCAACCGCCACTCGCAGAGCACGTGGCTGCCCAACGTGCAGGTGCCCCCGACCCGGGGAGGGGGCGGCCCCCAGAACTACGGGGCCCTCTACCACGACATCCACGCCGCCTACCAGAACGCGCTGCGCTGGAAGATCACCGGCGACACCGCACACGCCGACACCGCACGGGACATCTGCAACGCCTGGTCGGGGAAGGTGAAGGGCATCGCCGGAGGCTCCGAGGTCGTGCTCCTGGCGGGCATCTACGGGTACCAGTTCGCCAACGTCGGCGAACTCATGCGCGGCTACCCCGGCTTCGACCTGGCCCGTTTCCAGGACATGCTGGTCAACTACTTCTATCCGATGAACCACGAGTTCATGCACCGCGAGACCAATTGCATCGGCCACTACTGGGCGAACTGGGACCTGTGCTCCATGGCCTCGGTCATGGCCATCGGGATCCTCTGCGACGACCAGGCCAAGTTCAACGAGACGGTGGACTACTTCCACCACGGCGCAGGCAACGGCGCGCTGGACAAGGCGATCCCCCACGTCTACAACCATGACCTGGCCCAGTGGCAGGAGAGCGGGCGCGACCAGGGCCACAGCCTGATGGGCATCGGCCTGATGGGCACCATCTGCGAGATGGCCTGGAACCAGGGCGTCGACCTCTACGGCGCGGAGGACTCCAAGTTCCGCAAGGCGTGCGAGTACGTCGCCCGGTACAACCTTGGCTACAACGTGCCCTACACGACCTACACCTGGACAAACGGCGTGCACTGCTTGAACACGAAGGAGACTGGCATATCCCAAGGCGGCCGTGGCGGTGGGCGCCCGGTCTGGGCGCGGGTCTACAATCACTACGCCAACAGGCGCGACATGGCCATGCCGAACACCCGCGAGATGGTGGCCCGCAACGGGACCGAGGGAGGCGGCGGCGACTACGGGCCGAACAGCGGCGGATTCGACGAACTCGGCTTCGGCACACTGGCGTACACCCGGGACAAGGCCACCGCGGCCGAGGCGGCAGCCTCACCGTCCCCGTCGAAGTCGGCGGGCGCCAAGTCCGGTACCTCCGGAACATCCGGTTCATCCAGGTCCTCGGCCGGGCAGTCCTCCGGGGACGTCCGCGCCCAGGGCGGAAAGAGCGACAAGGGCCTGGCCGCCACCGGTACCTCGGACCTCGCTCTGTGGACGGCCACGACCGGCGTCACCGCGGTCGCCGGCGGCCTCCTGCTGCTCCGCCGCCGCGGCCAGGCCCGCCGCGACGCGGAGTGACACCCGCGGTGACACATCCGGTGACTGACCGCAGTCGGGCTCCCTGCACTTGCCGTGCGCTGCCGCGAGATCGCGGCACGCTTCGAGACATATGACGAGCGGAGGGGGCCCGACTGTGCTGTACGGCACCGCTGTCGTCATTCCCGATGGCGTCTCGCTTCGTGCAACACCGTTGCGTTTGGCCCACGTTGGTGCTGTCAAGTCAGACTTCCTTGATCATCTCGAAGTGGAGGCTGTACGGCTGTGCTGTCCGTGGGTGCTTGCCAGCAGTGAAGGTGTACTTGCTGCTGCGCTTGCGGATGCGCGCCTTCAGCCGCCAGCGCCCTGGGCATCAAGGTCGCCGCCTGCACCGTCTGGGAGATCCTCAAAGAACACGGCATCCCTCCCGCTCCCGAACGTCACGGCACGACCTGGGCCGACTTCCTGCGCGGCCGGGCCGAGGCGCTGCTCGCCTGCGATCTGTTCGAGGTCCGGACCCCGACGGGAGCGCGGCTGTACGTCTTTGCCGTCATCGAGCACTCGACGAGGCGCATCCGGGTCCTGGGCGCCACCGCGCACCCGACCGCGGACTGGATCGTGCAACTCGGACGGAATCTGCTCATGGATCTCGAGGACGCGGGCAGCAAGGCCAGATCCCTCATCCGGGACCGCGACTCGAAGTTCACCGCCGTCTTCGACGCCCTACTGGCCAGCGCTGGCCTGACGGTCGTCACCACCGGCATCCAGATACCGCTGATGAACTCCCTCATGGAGCGGTGGATCCAGACCTGTAGACGAGAACGCCTGGACCGCACCTTGATCTGGAACCAGAGCCGCCTCCTCCACGCGCTCCACGAGTTCGAGAACTTCTACAACTGCCATCGCCCGCACCGAGCCCTGAGCCAGGCCGCTCCGCTCCGCCCACTCCCCCAACCGATCAACGAACCAGTACAGATCAGACAGCTGGAGATACGCCGACGAGACCGACTCGGCGGAACCCTCCACGAGTATCAACATGCCTCAAGCCGGGAACTTCTTTCACCTCGTGGTGCGGTGTGCTCGTTGTGCGGTGGGCGTTGACCAGCGTCCGGGTGACGCTGGTGCCCTTGCTGTCGACGGCCTCGGCCCGGAAGGACACGGAGCGGGCGTCCTTGACTGGTCCGGCGTCACCGGTGGTATGTCGGTCGAAGAGGGTCGCTTCGATGTAACAGGCCCTGGGAATGTGTTACATCTTCCTACGACGCCCCGTGGCGCCCCCGGTTGCGGCGGCGCAGGGAGAGCAGGCCGCCGGCGACGGCGGTGACGCCCGCGGCGGCCGTCCATCCGACGGTCTCGCCGGAGCCGGTCGCCGCGAGGTCACCCCTCGCGGTGGGGGAGGCGGAAGCGGAGGGCTTCGGGGTGGCCTTGGTGTCCGTCGCCATGTCCCGTGTGAACGTCGGCGTCCCGGAGCCTGGATTGGTCGAACCCGCCGCGGTTGGCCCCGTAGTCCCCGTCACCGCCCTCGGCGCGGCCTTGGCGGCGATCTGTGTGAGGCAGGTGGCGGACAGCCCGAGCCGCTTGGTGTAGTGGTTGGCGACCATGGCCCAGACCGGCCGCACCTGCGCCGGGCCGGCGGGCGGCGACCCTGGTGGTGGTCTCGATCACCCGCGGACGGTCCCGCCCCTGTCTTGCGGGCGCAGGGCGTGTACGACAAGACCGGCGGCAACTGCCGCCAGGTGCAGCCGGTGGTGGCCACGAAGCCGATCGCCGCGAGGACCTCCCGGTCACCGTGTCACCACCGGCCCCCGCCCTGCGGCCGCGTCGGGGCGGGTGGCACCACCATCAGCTGACCGTCACCAGTTTCCAGAGGTGGTCCGCGGTGCCGTTGTCGCTCCACTGGAGGGCGGCGGCTCCAGCCGCCGTGGATGCGTTCTGGATCCCCAGTAGCAGGCCGCTGTTCTTGTTGACCAGCTTGCTGTAGCCGCCGCCGGCGTCGACGACGCTCCACAGGTGGTCCGGGGTCAGAGTGTCACCCCACTGCAGGGCTGCTGCGCCTGCGGTCGTGGAGGCGCCGGAGATGCCCAGGACGAGGCCGCTGTTCAGGTTCATGATCTTGTAGTAGCCGTTCTCGGCCGGTTCCAGCTGCCACTGCTGGTTGAGGCCGCTGTCGGCCGTCTCCTGGTCGACAGCGGCGCCGGCGGTGGTCGCTGCGCCCTTGACGCTCAGGTTCAGACCGCTGTTCTTGTTGACGATCTGCACGGTCTTCTGCGGGTACCAGGACTCCAACTCGGTCACGCCCACCGACTTGCCCGGCTGAGGGGTGAAGACCACCCGCAGCTGCGAGGTGTTGACAGTCGGGAACGTGACCTCGTTGGGCCCGTTGGCGGCGGGAGTGGCAGGAGTCTTGGCCTGACTCGGTACCGACGTCCACGTGCTGCTCGACAGGTACTGCACGTCGAAGCTCTGCGGCGCGCGCACGTTCTGCCCGTCGTCGTACGTGTAGATCTTCACCTCGTTGACCGGTCGGGTGTACCCGAAGTCCACGCCGAGGTAGTCGGTGCTGTTCGTGGATCCTGTGTTGGTCCACCGGTCGTCGGGCATCCGGTCGTACCCGATGAACCCGTCGATCGCCTTCAGCGGCGAGTCAAAGGCCTGCACGCAGCGGGGGTTGTTGGCGCTGCGGCAGCGATTGCCGTTGGAGGCGGTGTTGGTGTACGACGCGAACGCCTTCGGGTAGGTCGCCGTGTAGGTGCGGTTGTCCCAGCCCTTGAACCACTCCTGGTCGGCGGTCCAGGCGTTGGCGGCCACGTTGTCCAGACGGGTCGTCGCCGCCGGGGTCAACGGGGCCGCCACCGGGATCGTGGCGTTGCCGAGACCGGCCGACTGGTAGATGCGCGTGCCGTCCTGGAAGACCTGCAGGCCGGAGCCCTGGTTGTAGTGCGTGCCGTCCTTGTCCCACAGGATCGTCAGCGTGTGGCCGTGGTAGGGCAGGTTCTGGAGCGCGAAGTAGTTCCAGTTGTCCGGTACCAGCGGCTTGAGGACCAGCGTGTCGTTCGCCTGGGGCTTGATCCCCAGCATGCCGGTGAGCACCAGGTCGTTGAAGCTGGAGTGGTTGTAGTTCTCGCTGAAGTCCGACGCGTCGTAGACCCAGTCACCGGTGTCGCCGTTGGCCGCCTCCGCGACGTATGGCTTGCCGTTCTTGTGCTGCAACGTGGCGAACTGGCTCAGCATCGTGTCGTACGTCTGCTTGGTGACGTAACTCTGCGCCGGGTAGTCCTGCAGCAGGTTCGCCATCCCGGTGAGGATCGCGGAGGTGTCGAACGGCCAGGTCGGCCCGTCCCAGTGACAGCAGTTGGTGTCGTCGTGGTTCTGGGTGGCGGGGAACGCCTGGTAGTCGAAGTACGGATTCGCGGCGATCTTGTCGAGTTCGGCGAACCCGGTGCCCTTGGTGAACTTCAGCGTGTTCGCGCCGGCGTTCATCGGTACCTGGACCGTCACGGCCTGCGCGTTGGAGAACGAGCCCCACGCGCTGGTGGGCGCGTAGCTCACCGTGATCGGTGTGGCGGCCCCGTTGACGGTCAGGTTGTGGGTGGAGGTGGCGCCGGTGGCGTTGGTGTAGTACACGGTCACCGGGTAGGTGCCGGCACCGGGTGCGTTCACGGTGAACGTGACGGAACTGTCGGAGTAGTCGATCTGCCCGACGTACTGGCCGTTGGAGGCGCTGGAGCTGCTGTGCACGTTCGCGTGGACGACGGCGGCCTGCTCGGCCTCGAAGTCGTGCACCCGCTCCAGCGTGGTCGGCCCGAAGGGCGCCCCGAAGCGCTGCGGGTCGTTCACGTACTGCCAGGCCGAGGAGTACTGGGCGTCCGGGAGTTCGAACGCCCACGGTGTGTACCCCATCGCCTCCCGCCAGGTCGTGCGGGTGCCCGCGATGCCGCTGTTGGTCGAGTCGTTGTTGTACACGTGCATGAAGAAATGCCGCTGCGGATCCCATAGGGCATCCTGCACCCCGGCCTTGAGCGCGCTCGCCTTCGCGGCGTACGTGCTCGCGGTCGCGCTGTCCCCGGTCATCGTGGCGATCTTGCTGATCGCCTGGGCCGCCGCGTACATGTAGCTGTTGATGGTCGGCCGGTAGCCGGCGCCACCCCCGAACCAGTTGGTGCTGCGCATCGACGTCTCGGTGTACTCGGTGGCGTCGGAGACCGGTGTCTGCCAGTACAGGCTGTCGCTCGTCTGAGCCCCGTTGACCGTGATGTTCTGGGTGAAGTTGGAGTTCCACTTGTTGTACAGCGCGATGAGCTGCGGCAGGTCCGCCTTGAGCTGCGTCGCGTCGCCGGTGGCCAGGTACCGCTGGTACGCGGCGCTGGTGATCGACTCGCTGAAGCCCCGTGCCGACGGCTCGCCCGCACCGCGCAGCCAGTAGTTCAGGTAGTCGTCCATGTACGTCGGATTGCGCAGCCAGCGGCCGTCGAGGAGGTGGTAGCCGGCCGCGTCCGACAGTCCGCTGTAGGAGGCCTTGCCCGAGTACCAGACAGGCTGGTCGTACTCGGTGGAGATGTACCCGGTGCCCGGCGTGGTGTAGCGCAGGGCCCGCTTGTAGCTGCTCCACCTGTAGTAGTACACGCCGTTGATGTTCGTGTCCGGAGTGTCCAGGAACGGGATGTTGTCCTTGTACCACTGCGGCTCGGCCAGGCCCTGGGCGGCCAGGATCGCATCCTCGTCGAGGACCGAGGCTCCCGTCGCGGCCTTTGCCTCGTTCTGTGACAGACCGGGGAGCAGGACGGCAGCCAGCGTCACCGAGAGCGCTGAAAGCAATACTCGATACGGCTTATGAAAATGGCGACGCACAAGGCCTCCCACCGGGATTTGTTAGCGCTCACATTGAGCTCGCATCAGTGTCCGCGGCAAGGTATATCTGGTCAATGCACAGGATGCGGTCGTGGTGACAAGCCCGGTCAGGTAGTCCAGCGCCCGCTCACGGGAGCCTTACCTGCCGAAACGGTGTCCGAACCGGGTATGGGAACCCAGTTGTTCACTCGGATCACGACTCGACCTGCTCAACCCTCAGTTCATCAGCACACAGTCACTTCAACGTGACCCAACAACGTCCGCCATGCCAGGTGCGCTTGCAGTATTGGCCGCAGCCCGGTCGAGGTGGGCCGGATGAGGCCCCGACGTGGCGGCACGGGCCACGCCTCGCGACAGGTGGTCGCCTTGACCGCGAGGACTCGCAGCCGGGACGAGGCCAAGCCGCACGCTTCCATGAACGAGCCGTACGAGCTGAGCAGCGGCAGCGAGCCGTCGGGGGTCATCCCGTCGATCATGCCCGAGGCGCGGCAGGTGCGGACACCTCCGACTGTCGGGAAGTCCACCGTGACGCTGGTGTCGGCTGCGTGCGTCGCGGTGCCGGGCAGGGGGGTGGCGCAGACTGCGCGGTGAGCCGAGCGACAGGACGGGCAGGGGCGGATCGCGTCTGCCGCTTGTGGGTGGGGTCCGCCGTGTCCGTTCTCTGGAAGCGTATGGTTCGACGTCTTGACGTCGATCGGGAGTTCGTCGATAGTCATGGCTTGATCGAACGGCCGAGTGACGGCTGGCTCGCCCTCCAAATTGTGAGCGCTAACAATTCGCGGGTGGCCCGTCGGTGGATCCGCTCGTCCGGAAGAGCCGCCCGCCCTACCCCCATTACCCCCATCGGCCCGTCCCCAGAGCCCACCGCGAACCGGGTTGAGCGCGGCTGCCGTCCCGTATCGATGAACAAGGGAGTTCATGGTGCCTGCGTTGCACATGTTTCGCCGACTGTGCCGGGGGCTGGTTGCCTCCCTGGCCGCGGTGGCGCTCGCCCTCGTCGGCCTGATCGCCTTCGGCGCCGCATCCCGGGCCGCCACACAAGGGCCCTGCGACATTTGAGCAGCGGGCGGCACGCCGTGCGTCGCGGCGCACAGCACCTGCATCCGCCTCTACAGCTTCACCGGCTACATCGCAAGCGAGGGCGGTACCAACGCCTGGGACACCACCCCGATGTGGGCCCAGAACACCAGCTGGCTCGCCGCCTCCCCCTGGAGCTGACGAGCAACCAGCCGCGCGTCCGGTGCGGCCGGACAGGGCCGAAGCCGCACCGGACCGGAGGCCTCAACGCCACCCCATCGTCCGCACAGCCGGACACCGGGGGTTCCTCAACGCTCGCATCACACCCCACCCTGTGAAGGAGTCCTTCGTGATCAAGCCACCGTGGATACGCAGTGTGAGACGCGCGCTCCTCGCGGCCGGTGCCACCGCCGCGCTCGCCACCGGCCTGCTCACCGCCACGGCGACCACCTCTCAGGCCGCCACCCAGCAGCCGTGCGACATCTACGCCGCAGGCGGCACCCCCTGCGTCGCCGCGCACAGCACCACCCGCGCCCTGTACGCGGCGTACAACGGCCCGCTGTACCAGGTCAGGCGCGCCTCCGACAACGCCACCCTGAACATCGGCGTGCTGACCGCGGGCGGCTTCGCCAACGCCCCCGCGCAGGACTCTTTCTGCGCGAACACCAGCTGCGTCATCACCGACATCTACGACCAGTCCGGCAAGGGCAACGACCTCACCCAGGCACCCGCGGGCGGGGCCGCCGGAGGGCCGGACAACCTCGCCAACGCCTTCGCGGCGCCGGTCACCGCCGGCGGACACGAGGCGTACGGCGTCTACGTCGCCCCCGGCACCGGCTACCGCAACGACACCACCAACGGCATCGCCACCGGCGACCAGCCCGAGGGCATGTACGCCATCTTCGACGGCACCCACTTCAACAACGGCTGCTGCTTCGACTACGGCAATGCCGAGACCAGCAACACCGACACCGGCAACGGCCACATGGAGGCCATCTACTTCGGCACCGAGAACCACTGGGGCACCGGCAGCGGCACCGGCCCCTGGATCATGGCCGACCTGGAGAACGGCCTGTTCTCCGGCGTCAACCAGCACCTCAACTCGGGCGACCCCACCGTCAACAACCGGTTCCTGACCGCCATCGTCAAGGGCGGCCCGAACCAGTGGGCCATCCGCGGCGGCGACGCCCGGTCCGGCGGCCTGTCGACCTTCTACAGCGGCGTGCGCCCCAACGTCTCCGGCTACAACCCGATGCACAAGGAAGGCGCGATCATCCTGGGCATCGGCGGTGACAACAGCAAGGGCTCCGCGGGCACCTTCTACGAAGGCGTCATGACCTCCGGCTACCCCTCGGACGCCACCGAGGACGCCGTACAGGCCAACATCACCGCCGTCGGCTACGGCAGCAACACCGGCCCGCTGCACGCGGTGGGCGCGGGCAAGTGCCTGGACGTGCCGAACGGCTCCACCACGCCTGGCGTCCAGACGGACATCTGGACCTGCAACGGCGGGGCGAACCAGGGCTGGACGCACACCTCGGGCAACCAGCTGACCGTCACCGAGAACAACGGCACCACCCTGTGCCTGGACGCCAGCGGCAAGGGCACCACCGCCGGCACCAAGGTGATCACCTGGACCTGCAACGGCCAGACCAACCAGCAGTGGAACCTCAACGCCAACGGCACCGTCACCAACGTCCTGTCCGGCCTGTGCCTCGACGTCGCCAGCGGCTCCACCGCCGATGGCGCCCTGGTCGAGCTGTGGACCTGCAACGGCGGCAGCAACCAGCAATGGAGCCAGCAGACCTCCTGACTCCACCGGGACACGCCGCGGCCGGCACCACCCCCGCCGGCCGCGGCGCGACACCCGGAAGCTCGACGCCGCCCGACGAAGTACATCCGCCGGCTACGCCCACACGGTCTGCGTAGCCGGCGATGTCGGCTCCGACACCGACGCAACGGGCGTCCCGACGTGTCGGCTAAGCCTCGATCCACCGATCTGCTTGTGAAGTGGCAGGCCCAAGCACGCCAGGCGATCAAGGAATGCGAGCGACGACTCGCCCGCCACCAAGCCGCCCTCGACGTCGGAGCCGACCCCGCCGTCGTCACCCAGTGGATCAACGAGACCCAGCGAGACAAGGACGCGGCACAGAAGAAGCTCGACGCACGCCCCGCCGTCACCCGAAAGAAGCAATCCCCGCTCGACGCGCAACAGATCCGACAGATCACTGAGAGTCTTGGAGATATTGCACAGCGCATCCAGCTCGCAGCCGTCGAGAAGAAGGGGCCCCTCTACGAGGCGCCGGGCATCACTATTAGCTACGAATGCGCAACAAGGACCGCGACCGAAAGGTCGAGGCCCTCGTCACCGTATCGTCAATCGTTGTGGGACGTTCACGAGATCCTTTGACCGGCCGCAACAGGGCTCATTGATGTTGAGGTTCCTGCGGGTCACAAGATCACTCCCCGAGAGTATGCACATGCAATTAATTGTTGGGATGCGCCTACGCCCCTGAGGTAGGTCCGTCGTACGACTGCCGCGCAAACACTCTGCCTGTGCCTCACGGCCCGCACGGGCAACGTGAGCCGGAGAATTCGTGCCCGATTGCCCCTCGATCAGGCCGGGGCCGGTCGAGTAGGCCAGCACGTGTCACTGTCAGTTATGTCGACCGCGTGGCCGTAGGGAGCAACACCCGAGGCGTGTTGAGAAGATCGCGAACTGCCAGCTTGAGGGGTCTGGCTGGGGGAGGGAATCACTCGGTGAGGGCGGGGATGAGCGCGACGACGAGGACGGCACGACGGAGTCTGCTGCTGCGCTGCCCTTCATCGCTGTTCGCTGGGGTCAGTACATCGGCCGCCTGCGCCAGCACCTCACTTGGCCCGGGCGTTGCCGGAAGCCGAGTCTCCGGCGGCCTTGAGGCGGGATCGGGCGCGTCGCGGCAACTCCCAGAGTCCAGACCGCTGTCCTGGCCTCCCGCCCGCAATCAGCACCTATCCTGAGACCGGATCAGGTAGCTGAGGCCGATGCAACGCTCCGGCGGGCCGACGAGGGGTGGCAGGTGACAGCGGACGTCCGTGGGCCGGCGTGGGCTCTGGATGGGCTGGGTGTGCGGTCCTGGCGGTATCCGCTCGCGGTGGAGGGCCCGGTGATGCGGGCGGTGGACCGGTTGGTTCCCGGAGTGTCCACCGTGACCCGCTACATCCGTTACCACTCGTAGAGGTCTCCGCCAACGTCCGGCACCACCCGGCACCATGGCCCGGTACGGCCACTCTCGTAAGGACGGAGCGCGCCGACTGGCCGCCTACGGTGCGGACCGACTCGGCCTGTCACCCCTGGTCTGACCTGGGAAGTCTCCAAGCCGTTGGTCACGTGGTTGGTCACGCCACAGCCGGAGAAACGGAAAGACCCCAGGTGAACCGGGGTCTCCGCTGGTGTCCGAGGGGGGAATCGGCCGCTGACGATACGGTCGTGGTGGCGCAGGGGTACCTCGTGGTGCAAGAACCGCGGGGGCCGTACAACCTCACCGGCGGTGCACGCTGACGGCATACCCGCCGCCGTCGTAAGGGTCGGCATCCCACGTGGCGAAGCGGTCGGCAAGGGTGAGGCCGGCCGCGAGGCAGCAGTCGTCGTACTCGCCCAGGGTGATGCTGGGCGGCACGGGCAGGTGGGTTTCGGCCAGACCGAAGCCGGCAACCATCAGACCGCCGGGGCGCAGGGCTGCGGCCAGGCGCTTCACCACCACGGCCGCGGTCCCGGCGGCCAGCAACGGGAAAACGTTGCCCGCAGCGACCACGAGATCGAAGTCCGCCGCAATGCCGAGCAGCTCCGGCTCGAACTTGGCCAGATCGACCCGGAACCAGGGCAGGTCCGGCGCCTGCTCCTGTGCCACTGCCAGCATCGACGCATCAAGATCCACCCCGACACAGTCGTACCCGAGCTCCGCAAGCCGGATCATGACCCGTCCGGTGCCGCACCCTGCGTCCAGCACCCGCGCTCCGGCAGGCACGATCGCCGCGCAGAAGCGCGCCTCACCATGGACGTCCTTCCCGCTACGGGCCAGGGCCGCGAACCGTGCGGCGTAGTCCTGTCCGGATGTCCCCCCTGTCAACTCCTCCCAGCGGCTCATGGGGGCAACGATAGGTCTTCCGTGTGCCGGTCGAAGAAGTGACTCGGCTGATGCTCGACGTCGCTCCGGCCCAGATGTTGCGAGTGGTGAATGGTTGACGCCGGGCGTCAGCCGGGCCCCGCCGTCAGCCGGGCGGGACGGCGTGGCCCGCGGCCGTGAGCCAGCGCCGCCCGGCGTCCAGGTGCGCGGCGGCCCGCGGAAGGCCGCCGAGGGGCTCGAACAGCGCCGCCAGGGCCGCGCCCAGAGCGGCGGTGGGCACGCCGCGGGCGTGGAGGAACTCCGCGCCGAAGGAGAGATAGTCGGTGAGGACCTGCGGATCGTCGACGTAGTTTGCCGCGGCTACGACGTCTGGGAGACGGCCGAGGTCCTCCAGAACGGCCTCAGCGTGCTCCGCACCCGGGTCGCGCAGCCGCGGGTACCTCTCCAGCAGGTGGGCGAGCAGCCGCCGCAGCAACTCGGCCCGCTGCCCTGCGATCCGGAAGTACTCTTCGTCGGCGAGGTGCTCCAGGGGCGCCGCTTCCCGTGGGGTCTGCGGCCACCGCACGGCGAGCGTCTCGGCGGCGGTGGCCGGATCGGGCGCGTACAGGTCGGCTCCGAGTGTGCGGGCCCAGACGCCTCCGGGTCCAAAACCCGAGCCGCCCGCGAGCACCGGCGCCCCGGCGCGCCGGCAGCACTCGACGAGGTGGTGTGCGGCAGGCAAGCGCACCGGGATCATGCACGACAGGCCCACCAGGTCGGGCCCCTGCCGGTGCAAGTGGGACACCATGCACGGGGCGAGGACGTTGGCGCCCAGGAACGTCACGTCGAAGCCGCGCAGCCGCAACACCTCGGCGGCGATCCGTGCGGGCAGGGTGTGGCGCTCTCCCTCGACGCACGCGAACACGACACGGCGGGCCGGTGCGAGGTCCCGGGGCCGCAGCTCGGCGGCCGCGGCGGCCACGCCGCTCACCACGCGCTCACTCACGTGGGTGGCGGCGTGCTCCTGCGCCACGCTCCACTCCGTGGACACCCACCGAGCGCCGACAGCGGCCTGTGCCGGGGCGATCAGACGGAGCAGAACGTCCTCCGCCGCGACCCCGGCCCGCAGCAGGCCCAGGGCGAGCGCGGTGGCCCCGGTCTCGTCGGCGTGGGCGAGGTGGTCGTCGAAGGCGGCACGGACGCCCGGCGCGACGGCGGACGCGCCGGTCACCGCGGGGCTCCGGCGGCACCCGACGAACCGGGCGAGGGGGGCGACGACTGGATTGCCAGCATCGCGATGTCGTCGTGGGCATGCCCAGCCAGCCACTCGGCGACGCGCAGGTCGATCCGCTCGGCGACCGCACCGGCGGGCATCCCCGCGCAGCCCGCCAGGTCGTGCGCGAGCCGCTCCGACCCGTACTCCTCGGCACCGGTGGGGCCGCCCCGTGCCTCGGTGACCCCGTCGCTGTAGAGCAGGATCAGCTCGTCGCGTGCCAGGCGGACACCGGCCTGGCCGAATTCCGCGCCGGGCAGGGCCCCGACCAGCATCCCGCCCACGTCCACAGCCTCCACGATGCCACCACGGCGCAGCACCAGCGGCGGCAGATGCCCGCCACCGGCGAGTACGACGTCCAGGGTGCCCTGGGCGCCCTGACGGGCCGCGCCCATGACCAGGCTGGTGAACCGGCCCGAGTCCGCCTCGAGCAGCGACTGGTTGAGCACGTCGAGCACACGGAGCGGCCGGGACTCGACGAGGGCCAGGGTCCGCAGGCTCTGGCGGACGTGACCGGTGAGCACGGCTGCCTCGACGCCCTTGCCACAGACGTCCCCCAGGGCGAACTCCACGCCCCCGCCGCCATCCCGCGCAGGCTCCACCTGGTAGAAGTCGCCGCCGAAGCCCAGTGCTTCCGGGGCGGGACGGTAGGCGGCACCCAGCCGCACCCCCGGCGCCTCGGGCAGCGGAGCCGGATCGAGGCCCGACTGGAGCACGGCCGCAGTATGGGCCTGCTGGGCGTAGAGGACGGCGGTCGACAGCGCCATACCGGCCTGGAAGGCGAAATCGCATAGCAAGGCGGCGTCCGCGGCGGGCCTGCTCCGGCCCCCGGCTCCGGCCGAACGGACGAGAACCAGAGCCCCTTCCGGGGCCCCGCTACCCGGCAGTGCCGTCACGAGCGACTCCCCTCCCTTGCCCGGTTCCGGCGGCGCCGCCCCGCCGAGCGCGCCGAGCCATCCCGGCTGGCAGGAGGCGGGCCGCGGCGACAGGCCCGCCAGGGCCCTCGCCAGTTGCGGCACACGCTCGAGGGAGGACGCCGGCAAGGCGCCCGACTCCACCGCCGCGCCCGGCGCGGCGCAACGGTGCCAGTCCACGTGGCCCACGCGCGGCGGCAGTACGAGCAGCGCAGCGTCCGCCAGGGCCGGCACGGCGAGTTCCACCACGCTCCGGGCGGTGCGGCCGTGGTGCAGGGAGGCCCCCAGCTGTCGGCCCGCCTCGCTCAGGAACGCCGCCCGGAACCGCTCGGCTCGTAGCTCGGCCCCGCACCGGCGGACCTCGGTCTCGTCACTGACGAGCCACACCGAGCAGTCCTGCACCGTGCTCCGGTGGCCGGTCAGCCGCCGACCGAGGAATTCGCCATCGAAGCGCACCGCAGAGGCGACGACCGCCTGCCCCAGGGGTCCGGCTGCCGCGGGGTCCGGCGTCATCCCCTGCCGCAGGCCCGGAAAGTAGACGCCGGCCGGGCCGTTGCACCAGCGGACCACGCCGGAGGCGTCGCAGACCACGACCGCCTGGTCAGCGAGGTCGAGCAGGGTTTCCAACAGCTTCCGCCGGGACCGGCCCCGCATGTGCGCGCCACCCTGCGACACCGGGTGCCGAGCCCGCGTGCCCGTCACCGGTCCCGCACCTCGCAAGGACGGGCCCCGACACAAAGCGGAACACCGCCGACTGCCTCGCCGGCCGGTGCAGGAGACATGCGCACCCCGCTCCACTCTCCGACACCCGATAAATCCCTTGATTCCGTTTTCTACCTTACAGCCTGGACTCGCCGGGCCACTGATCGCAGAACACCCGTGGCCGACCGCGAACCGGGGCCGCAGTGGCGCGGGGCGCAGGCAGGGTCGGACGCCTCCGGCGGGCAGGCCGCACGCGGGCTCGTGCAGACCACCGGGTCGACGTCGCCCTGCGCGGCGCGCAGGCGCCGCGGCCGCACATCCCGGTGGACCAGAGCACTCCGCCCGCGCTGGGGCCGTCGGCGGTGGACGACGGGGCTTCCGTCGCCCTGCACGATCGCGTAGGCGGCGGGGTACCCCGAGGTCCTGGTGGACCGGATGGCCACGCCCTTTCGCGTGCGGTGCAGGACGAGGTTGCCGTCGGGTTGCAGCGCCAAGGAAGGTGTGCCGCCCCTGCGCGCACCAGGCGGGCTTCAGCGCCTGACCGGGCGGATGGTCCGACACCGCACGTTCGAACCGCTGGACCACGGGGACCGGCCGAGCCGCCGGCGGCCTGTCGGCAGACGACGGGACTTCCCGTCGTCCTGGAGGTCGGCGCACGCACCGGGACGGCCACCAGCGGTGACCGGGAGCGCACTGAGCCGCATCCGGTCAAGGGCTGCAGCGCCGTTTGCCCGCCTCAACGGGCCAACTCGCTCAGCGCGTCCGGTAGAGCAACATCGGCAAGCCGGGGGTGAGTTGCGCGTAATCCGCAAGACCCCTTCGACGCTCAGCTCACGACGGGTGTTGGGTCGGCACCGAATGGCACTACCAGATGATGCCCGCCCCGCTCATCACTGCGGGCGCCACATACATCGACAGCCGCACGGACGAGGACCGCGCCCACGCACTCAACCTGATCCAGTCCCGGAAGGACTACCAGGCCAAGATCAAGGAATACGGGCCCGCAGGGGACCAGCGTCGACAGTGCCCCGCTCTCGGGTCCCACGCCACAGTCACCTGCTACCGCCGGCCCCAGCCACGCCCGTCCACCGTCGTCGACCTCGACGCCCCCACTGTCCGTACCCCGGCAGCCCTGCCCACCATCCCCAGGCCCAAGCGGGACACCCGCGTCTACCCCGACATCTGCAGGGGGAAGAGCATCACCGTCCCGGGCACCGTGTTGGCCAAGTGGCGGCAGAAATACCCTCTGTTCACCCCTCTGTGGCAGGAAGCCTGGTCCGGACTGCGCAGCCAGAACGAGGGCGGCAACGGCAACCTCAAGAAGTCCGCCCTCGACAGCATCGACAATCCCCGGCTCCGCCTGCCGCACGGACGCGTCGCACAGACCCTGCTCAATGCCGTCATCATCTTCGTGGCGAACCTCAGAGCCATCCGACGGTTCCTCCGCGACCAGGGCATCCAGCCCCGCAAAGCCAGCACGCAGAGCGCCGCAACCCAACCCGGTGAGCCCTCCGACCCGCCCCAGGCGCGACCGCTTCCGACCCAGCAGGTCGAGCCTCCGCCACGTGAGTGACAGACCCCCGCAGCGCTCCGCCCCCTGAAAACCCCACATGCCTGCGCCACGGCCACCAGCCGTCGCACAGGCATGTCCTGTTTCCGCAGATGAGAGGCGCAGCACTCGGACCGCCACCGCACCAACCCCTCACCGAGCCGATCACGAGGCCCGAAGGCCCCAGAAACGACGAAATACCGGTGAGTCACATGACTCGACCGGTAATTCGTGAACGCTTCGGGACGATCTCGTGAACGTCCCAAGGAGTGTCCGAGGGGGGACTTGAACCCCCACGCCCGATAAAGGGCACTAGCACCTCAAGCTAGCGCGTCTGCCATTCCGCCACCCGGACCGGTGTCCGCCGCCTGACCGGGAGTGTTCCCCGCGGCGACACGAACAACAATACCAAGGTTTCGGAGTGCCCTTCACCTGCATATCCGCCCCCTGGGCACAGCCCCCTAGGAGCGCCGCGTGTGCTCGGTGTGCTCGCGCATCAGCCGGGTGGCCCGCTGCTCGTCCCGGTCGGAGATCGCGGCGATCAGCTCACGGTGCTCGACCCACGACCGGCCGCCGCGCTGCCGGGCGACCGGCGGGTGGTACCAGCGCACCCGGCGGTCGACCTGGGCCGCCAGTTCGGCGAGGACCGCATTGCCGGCGAGGTCCATGACCTTGGCGTGGAAACGGGCGTTCATGGCCGCGGCGCCGTCCAGGTCGTCGGCGGCGACGGCCTTCTCGCCCTCGGCGCACAGTTCCTCGAGCACCGCGATGCCGGCGCTGCCCGCGTTGGCGGCGGCCAGCCGCGCGGCCTCCGCCTCGAGCAGCGTACGGACCGTGAGGAGCTGGTCGACCTCCTCCTTGGTCGGCTCGTGCACGAACGCGCCCTGGGCGGGCCGCAGATCGACCCACCCCTCGGTGTTCAGCCGCTGCAGCGCCTCCCGCACCGGCTGGCGCGAGACACCGAGGAGGCCGGCGAGTTCGCTCTCGACCAGGTGTTGGCCGGGCCGGAGGACGCGGGTGGTGATGAGTTCGAGCAGCGCCTCGTAGACGCGGTCGCGCAGGGGGCCGGGCCTTTCGAGCTTGGGCACCGCGCCCTGGGGCAGTCCTGTCGACCACATCGGTCGTCCCCTTTCTGGGGCGGCACGGGGCACCTGCAGCCGGAAGGACGGTACGGATTGTCTTTCGTCTACAGTCTACGGCGCGCGCCCTGCCCGGGATCAGGTGGCGTTCCCACAGGTCACGGGCAGCGGACGACCTGACCGGCGTACGACAGGTTGCCGCCGAAGCCGAACAGCAGGACCGGGTCGCCGGTGGAGATCGCGCCCTGTTCGACGAGCTTGGAGAGGGCGAGCGGGATGCTCGCCGCGGACGTGTTCCCGGACTCGGTGACGTCCCGTGCGACGACGGCGTTCACGGCGCCGATCTTCTCGGCCAGCGGCTCGATGATGCGCAGGTTGGCCTGGTGCAGGACGACCGCGGCGAGTTCCTCGGGCGCGAGCCCGGCGCGTTCGCAGGCCTTGCGGGCGATGGGCGGCAGCTGCGTCGTCGCCCAGCGGTAGACGCTCTGCCCCTCCTGGGCGAACCGGGCCGGCGTCCCCTCGATCCGTACCGCGTGGCCCATCTCGGGCACCGAGCCCCACAGCACCGGCCCGATCAGCGGCTGGTCGGCGGCCTCGACCACGGCGGCGCCCGCGCCGTCGCCGACCAGCACGCAGGTGGTGCGGTCGCTCCAGTCGGTCACGTCGGACATCTTGTCGGCGCCGACGACGAGGGCGCGGGCGGAGGCGCCCGCGCGCACGGCGTGGTCGGCCGTCGCGAGGGCGTGCGTGAACCCCGCGCACACCACGTTGACGTCCATCGCCGCGGGCGAGGGGATGCCGAGGCGGGCGGCGACCCGGGCGGCCATGTTGGGCGAGCGGTCGACGGCGGTGGACGTGGCGACCAGGACCAGGTCGATGTCGCCGGGCCCGAGCCCGGCCGCCGCAAGCGCCTTCGCGGCGGCGTGCGCGGCGAGTTCGTCCACCGGCTCGTCCGGCCCGGCGATGTGCCGCGTGCGGATGCCCACCCGGGACCTGATCCACTCGTCACTGGTGTCGACCAGGCCCGCCAGATCCTCGTTGGTGAGCACCTTGGCGGGCTGGTAGTGGCCGACGGCGGCGATGCGCGAGCCGTTCATTGGGTGGTCCCCCTCGTGACTGCCTCGGGTAGCGGGTTGGGGCCTGCCCGGTGGACCCCGTGGGGGACGCGGGGTCTGGCACGCGCATCTGCGCTGATGAGGCGCCGCTGGTGTGCCCCCACGGGATCCACCGGGCAGGCCCCAACCAGTCTGATCAGTGACTCACGAGTACGGCGGCAGCCGAGGCGACAGGAAACAGGCGCACGGGTTGTCGGCTTCTGTCAGGCCCTCGGACGCCCGAACACTTACCGAACAGTCACCCGGTGAACAGCTTCGTCGCCTTCTCCACGAGCTGGTAGACGCCGTAGCCGAGCGGCGCCACCACCCACAGCCAGGCGAAGGCGATCAGCGGGCGCCGGTCAGGCGGACTCTGGCTGCTGTCGTGCTCCGGCATCGGCGGCCTTCCTGGGGGCGGGGACGTGGTGACGGGCGTTGACGGGCCGCACGAACTCGTTGGCCACGAAGCCGACGACGAGCAGGCCGATCATGATGACGAAGGAGAGGGTGTAGAGGGACGAGCCGGTCTTGCCGGCGTGCTTCTGGTGGTCGGCGATCCAGTTGACGATCAGCGGGCCCAGCACGCCGGCCGTGGACCAGGCGGTGAGCAGCCGGCCGTGGATCGCGCCGACCTGGTAGGTGCCGAAGAGGTCCTTGAGGTAGGCGGGGACGGTCGCGAAGCCGCCGCCGTAGAAGGAGAGGATCACCAGCGCGCACAGCACGAACAACGGCTTGGAGGAGTCCCCGAACAGGGCGATCAGCGCGTACATCACGGCGCCGACGCCCAGGTAGACGCGGTAGATGTTCTTGCGGCCGATCAGGTCGGAGGTGGACGACCAGCCGATGCGGCCCGCCATGTTGGCGGCGGACAGCAGGGCGACGAAGCCGGCCGCGGCGGAGGCGGACACCGCCGCCGAGGAGTTCGCGAAGAAGTCCGTGATCATCGGGGCGGCCTTCTCCAGGATGCCGATGCCCGCGGTCACGTTCATGCACAGCACGAGCCACAGGCACCAGAACTGCGGGGTGCGCACCGCGCTCGCGGCGGACACCTGCACGCCCTCGAGGACGCTCGGCGCGTCCTTGACCGGCTTCTGGGTGCGCGGTACCCGTACCAGCAGCACGCCGAGCGACATGAAGACGGCGTACGACGCTCCGAGCACCAGGAAGGTCAGCGCGATCCCGGAGTTGTCGCTGCCGAAGGACGACAGCATCTGCGCCGACCAGGGCGAGGCGATCAGCGCGCCGCCGCCGAAGCCCATGATGGCGATGCCGGTGGCCATGCCCGGCCGGTCCGGGAACCACTTGATCAGGGTGGACACGGGCGAGATGTAGCCGATGCCGAGGCCGATGCCGCCGACCACGCCGTAGCCCACGATGACCAGCCAGAACTGCTTGGTCTCGGCGCCCAGCGCGGACAGCAGCAGGCCCGAACAGAAGCAGACCAGCGCCACGGTCATCGCCCAGCGCGGTCCTTTGCGCTCCACGAGCGTGCCGCCGAACGCGGCCGACAGTCCCAGCATGACGATGGCGAACTGGAACGGCAGCGCGCTCTCGGTGCCGTCGAGGTTCAGCGCGGACTCGAGCGGCGGCTTGAAGACGCTCCAGGCGTAGGCCTGGCCGATGGAGAGGTGGACGGACAGGGCGGCCGGGGGGACGAGCCAGCGGCTCCAGCCGGGCGGCGCTACAGGGGGGCTCATGATCCCGAACCCTAGGAATCCGTAAGGGTGTTGGGAAGGTGCGAAAGGGCAAAGCGTCGGCCGGGTGCGACGAGCGGTACGCACGGCGCGACGAACGGTCGGCGGTGCACGACGAACGGTCGGCGAGACGGCCACGCTTCCTGTGCAGGACAATGAGATCGTGAAGGTCACCTTCTGCATCAAGGGCCGCTTCGGCCACCAGCACGGACAGAACCGGGACTGAGGCACACATGGGACGAGTCACGGAACGACGCAAGGTGATCCGCATCCGGGCCGGGGCCGTGTCCGCGCGCCCCGACACCCTGGTCGCCGAGGAACCGCTGGAGATCCGGCTGAACGGCAAGCCGCTCGCCATCACCATGCGCACCCCGGGCGACGACTTCGCCCTGGCGGCCGGGTTCCTGGTCAGTGAGGGCGTCCTCGCCGGGCAGGGCGACCTGCAGAACATCGTGTACTGCGCGGGCGCCACGGTGGACGGTTCGAACACGTACAACGTGGTCGACGTGCGGACGGCGCCCGGTGTGGCGATCCCCGACATCACCCTCGAACGGAACGTCTACACGACCTCCTCCTGCGGCCTGTGCGGCAAGGCGAGCCTCGACGCGGTGCGGACGACGGCCCGCTGGCCGATCGCCGACACTCCCCCGGTGCGGGTCGAGCCCGAGCTGCTCGCGAGCCTCCCCGACCGGCTCCGCGCGGCCCAGCGGGTCTTCGACCGGACCGGGGGCCTGCACGCGGCCGCCCTGTTCACCGAGGACGGCGAGCTGCTGGACATACGGGAGGACGTGGGCCGGCACAACGCGGTCGACAAACTGGTGGGCCGCGCCCTGCAGAACGGCACCCTGCCGTTGTCCCGCACGATCCTGCTGGTCTCGGGGCGGGCCTCCTTCGAGCTGGCGCAGAAGGCGGTCATGGCCGGGATCCCGGTCCTCGCCGCGGTCTCGGCACCGTCCTCGCTGGCCGTGGACCTCGCCGCCGAGACCGGGCTCACCCTGGTGGGCTTCCTGCGGGGCAGCTCCATGAACGTGTACGCGGGCGAGGACCGCATCGCCCTGCGGACCGCGGCCGCCCAGGGGTGAACGAGCAGGGTCAGCCGGTGGCGAACCGCACCTGCGACGCGCTCACCACGGTCCCCAGGCGGGGGAAGTCCAGTCGTACCGACGCCTCGTGTTCCGCGGCGGTGAGGGCGGACATCGCGTCCTCGACGAAGACGAGGTCGTAGCCGAGGTCACCGGCCGCGCGGGCGGTGGACTCGACGCCGAGGTTGGTGGCGATGCCGCCGAGGACGACGGTGCGGACGCCGCGTGCGCTCAGGAGGCCGTCCAGGTCCGTGCCCTGGAAGGCGCCGACGGTCCGCTTCACGACCTGGAGGTCGCCCTCGTGCGCGAGCCCGGGCACAAGACCGCTGCCGGGCGGCTGTTCGGTGACGCCCGGTCGCTCCACGCGGACGAGGACGACGGGCGCGCCCGCCGAGCGGAAGGCCTTCGCCAACTCCTCGGCCGTGGACAGGACTTCGGTTCCCTTGCGGGGCTCCAGGGGCAGCGCGACGATCCGGTCCATCAGATCGACGAGGACGAGGGCGCTGCGTGCGGGATCGAGGGCGTCGGGTGCGGTCATGACGGAACGTTATCCGCCGTCAGCCCTCCGTAGTACCGGAAATCCGGATCAAGAGCTCCATGAACCGGTCACGTTCGGCCGGCGAGAGGGGGGCGAGCAGTTCGTCGTTGGCCGCTCGGGCCGCCTTCTCACAGCGCCTGAGGAGCCGCGCCCCCTGCTCGGTGAGGGACACGGCGTTCTTGCGGCGGTCCCTGGGGTCCGGTTCGCGCAGGGCGAGACCGGCGGCCTGGAGGTCGTTGAGGATTCCGACCAGGTCCTTCGGGTCGAGCCGGACGGCCCGGCCGAGGTCGGCCTGGGCGACGGGGCCGAGGGCGCGGGTGGCGGAGAGGACCACGTGGTGCCACATCTTCAGACCCTCCGCGGCCAGCGCCTCGGCCACCAGGGCGCGCCCCCGGGCGGCGGCGCGGCCGAGCAGCCAGCTGGGGAGGGAGCGGATGGCGGCGAGGGGGGCTTCGGGCATGACGGCAGCCTAGCCAAAAAGTCGTTGGGGATCCCCATGAAACGCGATATCGTTGGGGTCCCCAATGATTCCTGGAGGTGCGATGCGCCGTGTCCGGTACGAAACGAGCGGTGGCACCCTGTTCCTGGAGGACGTGGCGGTGCCCGAGCCGGGCCCCGGTGAGCTTCTCGTCCGCTGCGAGGCCGTCGGTGTCACACTCCCCGTCGTCCGCAAGGTCACCGAGGCCGCCGAGGTCATACCGCTCGGCGGCGAGATCGCCGGGGAGGTGGTGGCCGTCGGCGAGGGGGTGCGCCGCTTCGGTGCCGGGGACCGGGTGACCGGGCTGTGCTTCGGGCACGGCTACGCCGACTTCGCGACGCTGCACGAGGCCATGGCCTCCCCGGTGCCGGACGACGCCTCCGCCGTCGACGCGGTCGCCCTCGTCCGCAGTGGCCTGGTGGCTCTCGGCGCCCTGGAGGCGGCCCGCCCGGAGCGGGGGGAGGCCGCGTTGGTGACGGCGGCGGCGAGCGGGGTCGGGCATCTGGCGGTGCAGCTGGCGAGGGCGCGGGGCGCGGCGCGGGTGGTGGGCGCGGTGTCGGATGCGAGCAAGGCGGGGTTCGTACGGTCCCTCGGCGCCGACGAGGTGATCGTCTACGGGGCCGGCGGCTGGGACGAGCCCGTCGACTACGTCCTCGACGCGGTGGGCGGCGAACTGCTCACCCCCGCGCTCGCCGCCCTCGTCCCCGGCGGCCGGCTCGTGGCGTACAGCTCGGGCGGCGGGACGATCCAGGCGTACGACCTTCTCGCGGGCGCCAAGTCCGTGATCGGCTTCCAGACGGCGCGGGTCGCCCGTGAGCGGCCGGAGATGTACGAGCGGTGGCGGCAGGAGGTGTGGCGGCTGTTCGCCGAGGGCGTGGTGAAGCCGGTCGTGCACGCCGAGTTCGCGCTCGAGGACGCGGCCAGGGCTCATGCGGTGATCGAGGCGCGGGGCAACCTGGGCAAGGTGGTGCTCCGGCCCTGACGCCCCATGGACCACGTGGGCGGCAGCCACTAACGTCCCGGGGGTGCCCGACGACGTACGAGCACGACAGCGGACGGGAACCGGCCTCGGCCTGCTGCTGGCCCTGGTTCTCGGGGCCGTGCTGCTCACCGCCCTTCCCCAGGGCGGGCGGCAGGACGAGGGCTGTTCGCCGCACACGGCCACCGCGTGGACGAAGGACGACCGGCTCACCGGCGAGTTCGCCCGCTACGGCGACGACACCAACCGCACCGACGACTGGACCGGCGGCGACGGCACGCACTCGGTGCGGCTGCCGGACGGCCGGGTGCTGTGGCTGTTCTCCGACACCTATCTCGGCCAGGTGCACGGGCCCCCCAACCCGGTCGGCGAGTCCTACGCCTGGCGGGACACGACCGCGCCCCTGGTGCGCAACTCCGCGGTGGTGATGGACCGCGCAGGACACCTGCGGAGCACGCTTCCGGCGCCCCTCTTCCCCGAACCGGCGCCGGGTCAGTGGCGTTGGCCGGTGGCGGCCCGCGTGGAGCCGCGCTCGCCCGGTTCGTCGCAGGCGGTGGTCCGGGTGCTGCTGTGGGTGCGCACGGCCGGGCAGTCGCCGTGGATCTACGGCGTGCCGACCGCCACCGAGGTGGCCACGCTGTCGCTGCCCGACCTGCGGGTCGAGTCGGTGGTGAAGGTGCTCGACCAGAGCCTGGTCCCGGATCCCTCCCGTCGGGTGCTGTTCGGCACGACCCTGGTCGACGAGGGCGAGTGGACGTACGTGTTCGGCGGCGACGACGGCCGTGCCGCGTCCCGGCCCGCCTCGTCGGCGTATGTGGCACGGGTGCCGAAGGGCCGGCTCGCGGACGGGGCGGCCTGGCGGTTCTGGGACGGGTCCGGCTGGGGCCTGGTGCCGAAACCCCTCGCGGGAGCCGAGGTGGGCAGCGCCTTCTCGGTCGTCCGCACGGGCGCCACGTACGTCCTGTTCACCATGGCCGCGGGCGCCGCCGGCCTGACCACCGTCACCTCGTACTGGGCCTGCGCCCTCACCGGACCGTGGCACGGGCCGACGGGGCGCTTCAGCCCGGCCCTGCCGGCGTCCGGGGTCGCCGCGTACAACCCGCAGGTCCACCCCGCCGTGTCCGGCGGCGACGGACGGCTGGTGCTCAGCTACGACGTCAACTGGCTGGAGACGACGGGGGCTTCGGCGAGCATCAACGCGAACGTCGCCCTGTACCGACCGCGGTTCGTGACGGTACGGCTGACCCGGACCCGGTGACCTCGGAGTCGGCCGCCTCGGGGTCGTGCGAGCGGCGCTTGGCGATCACGGCGCACACCATCAGCTGCATCTGGTGGAAGAGCATCAGGGGCAGCACGGCCAGCGAGGCGTGCGCGCCGAACAGGACGCTCGCCATGGGCAGTCCGGAGGCCAGGGACTTCTTGGAGCCGGCGAACTGGATCGCGATCCGGTCCTCGCGGTCGAAGCGGAGCGCCTTGCCCCCGTACCAGGTCAGTCCCAGCATCACGGCGAGCAGGACGGCCTCGACGACCAGCAGTCCGCCGAGCCGCAGTGGGCTCACCTGGTGCCAGATGCCCTGGACCATGCCCTCGCTGAACGCGGTGTAGACGACGAGCAGGATCGAGCCGCGGTCGACCAGGCCCAGCACCTTCTTGTGCCGGGCGACGAAGCCGCCGATCCAGCGCCGCAGCACCTGCCCGGCCACGAACGGAACCAGCAGTTGCAGCACGATCTGCACGAGCGAGTGGGCCGAGAACCCGCCGGCGTTGCCGCCGAGCAGCGCGGCGGCGAGCAACGGCGTGACGACGATGCCGACCAGGGAGGAGAAGGAGCCGGCGCAGATCGCGGCCGGCACGTTGCCGCGGGCGATCGACGTGAAGGCGATCGAGGACTGGATGGTGGAGGGGACCAGCGTGAGGAAGAGCAGGCCCTGGTAGAGCGGGTGGGTCAGCAGGACCGGCACGAGGGCGCGGGAGGCGAGGCCCAGCAGCGGGAAGACCAGGAACGTACAGGCGAGCACCGTGCCGTGCAGCCGCCAGTGCTTCAGCCCGTCCAGCGCCTCACGGGTGGACAGCCGGGCGCCGTACAGGAAGAACAGGAAGGCGATCGCGGCGGTGGAGGCGCCGGAGGCGACGTCCGCGCCCGTCCCGCGTGCCGGGATCAGGGCGGCGAGACCCACCGTCCCGAGCAGCAGCAGGATGTACGGGTCGATCGGCATCCAGCTCGGCCGGCGCAGGCGTTTCACGGTGCCCCACTTGCTTGTCACCCGTCCATGGTCCTCTTCCGCAGCCGATCGGGAATCCGTCATACCGCTCTGACTGTCATCACGCTTCGCGATGACCGGCTACCGTGGTGGTCATGTACGACCCCTCCCACCTGCGTACCTTCCTGGCGGTGGCGCAGACGCTGAGTTTCACCCAGGCCGCCCGCCGACTCGGCCTGCGCCAGTCGACGGTGAGCCAGCACGTACGCCGCCTCGAGGACGCCACGGGCCGGCAGCTCTTCTCCCGGGACACGCACTCGGTGGAGCTGACGGAGGACGGCGAGGCGATGCTCGGTTTCGCCCGGCGGATCCTGGAGGTCCACGAGCAGGCGACCGCGTTCTTCACGGCCACCCGACTGCGCGGCCGGCTGCGCTTCGGCGCCTCGGAGGACTTCGTCCTGACCAGGCTCCCGGAGATCCTGGAGGGCTTCCGGCACGACCATCCGGAGGTGGACCTGGAGTTGACCGTCGAACTCTCGGGCACCCTGCACGGGCAACTGGAGGCCGGGAAACTGGACCTTGTCCTCGCCAAGCGCCGCCCCGAGGATCCGCGCGGCGAGCTGGTCTGGCACGACGAACTGGTCTGGATCGGCGCGGAACGGCTCCGCCTGGACCCGGACCGTCCCGTCCCCCTGATCGTCTACCCGCCGCCCGGCATCACCCGCGCGCGGGCGCTGGAATCACTGGAACGCCAGGGCCGCGAATGGCGCATCGCGTGCACCAGCGGCAGCCTCAACGGCCTGGTCGCGGCGGCGCGGGCCGGCCTGGGCGTCATGGCGCACTCCCGCGGTCTGATCCCGCCGGGACTGGTCCGCGTCCCCGACCGCTTCGGCCTGCCGGAGCTGGGCCGGGTCGACTTCGTCCTCGTGCAGGGCCGCCTCCCGACCACGGCCCGCAGCGCCGCACTCGCCCTGTCGGCGTCGATCCTGGCGTCCGGCGACCGCCTGCAGCGCAGGAGAGGGTGACCAGCGACCGCGCGCTTTCCGGAGTGACATATTCCGGCACGGTGACGCTGAAAGAAGGGACGGTGGAACACCTCGGGCGAGGCCCTTTGACCTGCGGTCAAGGCCGTAGCCAGGTCGTACAGATTCAGTGGAGATTACGGCACCGAAGCTTACTCAACCGTCAGTTTTCTGTCCGACCCTTCCTGATGTGAGCGTATTTTCCGCCCGGCGAGGGGGGCGTACGTGAGGGTTGTTCGGATTCGGTCCCCCTCCCGCCCCGCTCCCGGGTGGGGTAGCTTTCACGGCGCTTGCGAAGTTTCGAACACGGCGCTGAGGGAGCGGGGAGTGGGTTTGCGCGAGTTCAGCAACCCTCCGTTGGCGTTGGCACCTCCGGTGGGGGGTCTGGCCGACGTCGTCTTCGAGCGTGCCCTCCAGGACCCGCTGCACATCGCGCTCGGCCGCAAGGACGAGGAGGGGCGGTGGCGCGACGTCACCTCGGCGGAGTTCCGGGACGAGGTGCTCGCCCTCGCCAAGGGACTGCTCGCCCGGGGCGTCCGGTTCGGCGACCGCGTCGCCATCATGTCCCGCACCCGCTACGAGTGGACGCTGTTCGACTTCGCGCTGTGGACCATCGGCGCCCAGGTGGTCCCGATCTACCCCACCTCCTCGGCCGAGCAGTGCTTCTGGATGCTCTACGACGCCGAGTGCTCCGCGGCGATCGTGGAGCACGAGGACCACGCGATGACGATCGCGACCGTCATCGACCGGCTGCCCCAGCTGCGCCAGCTGTGGCAGCTCGACAACGACGCCCTGCACGAGCTGTACGACGCGGGCGCGCACCTCGACGACGAGGTGGTGCACCGGCACCGGCAGGCGGTCACCCCCGAGTCGACCGCGACGATCATCTACACCTCCGGCACCACCGGCCGTCCCAAGGGCTGTGTGATCACCCACGGCAGCTTCATGTACGAGGCGGACACCGTTGTCGAGCGGTGGGAGCCGGTGTTCCACTCCAAGAAGGGCGACGAGGCGGCCACGCTGCTGTTCCTGCCGCTGGCCCACGTCTTCGGCCGCATGGTGCAGGTCGCGGCGATCCGCGGCGGGGTCCGCTTCGGCCACCAGCCGCAGCTCAACGCCGCCGCGCTGCTGCCCGACCTGCAGGCGTTCAAGCCGACCTTCTTCCTCGCGGTGCCGTACATCTTCGAGAAGGTGTTCAACGCGAGCCGGCGCAAGGCGGAGAAGGAGGGCAAGGCGGGGCCGTTCGAGAAGGCGGTCGACATCGCGGTGAAGTACGCCGACGCGGTCGAGGCGAAGGCCTGGGGCGTCGGGCCGGGCCCGTCCGCCGGTCTGCGGATGCAGCACCAGCTCTTCGACAAGCTCGTCTACTCCAAGGTGCGGGCCGCCATGGGCGGCCGCATCCGCAACGCCATGTCCGGCGGCTCGGCGATGGACCGGCGCCTCGGCCTGTTCTTCGCGGGCGCGGGCGTGCCCATCTACGAGGGCTACGGCCTGACCGAGTCGACGGCCGCCGCGACCGCGAACCCGCCCGACCGCACCCGCTACGGCACGGTCGGCCAGCCCATCCCGGGCATGACCGTGCACATCGCGGACGACGGAGAGATCTGGCTGCACGGCCCGAACGTCTTCCAGGGCTACCTCAACAACCAGAAGGCCACCGACGAGACCCTGCACGACGGTTGGCTCGCCACCGGCGACCTGGGTTCCCTGGACGACGACGGCTATCTCACCATCACCGGCCGCAAGAAGGAGATCCTGGTGACCTCCGGCGGCAAGAGCGTCTCCCCCGGCATCCTCGAGGAGCGCGTGCGCGACCACCCGCTGGTCAGCCAGTGCATCGTCGTCGGCAACGACCGCCCCTACATCGCGGCCCTGGTCACCCTCGACCACGAGGCCGTGGAGCACTGGCTGACGATGCGCGGCAAACCGCGGATGCTGCCGCAGGAGCTGGTGCGCGACGCGGACCTGGAGACCGAGGTGCGGCGCGCGGTGGTCGCCGCCAACACCCTGGTCTCACAGGCCGAGTCGATCCGAACCTTCCGTATCCTGGCCCAGCCGTTCACCGAGGAACACGGTCTGCTGACCCCGTCCCTGAAGCTGAAGCGCAAGGCCATCGAGAACGCCTACGCCAACGAGGTCGAGGCGCTCTACCGCGCGTGACGCGGACCCCTCCTAACCGATGTCCACCCGGAAGATCTTGTCCGATCCGGCGGGCTGCTTGCCGTTGTTGTCGCAGTTGGTGGTCGACAGCCACAGCTGGTCGGCGCCGGGGACCTTGGTGACGGTCCGCAGCCGGCCGTAGGTGCCCACGTAGTACGCGGTCGGTGTACCCACGCTCTCGCTGTCCCCGTTGATCGGGATCCGCCACAGCCGCTCGCCGCGCAGGGACGCCATGTAGACGACGTTGCGGACGATGGCGATGCCGCTCGGCGAGGCCTCGGAGACGTCCCAGGTGGCCTCGGGGTTGGTCATGCCGGCGACACTGCAGGTGCCCTCGCAGATCGGCCAGCCGTAGTTGGCGCCCGGCTTGATCAGGTTCAGCTCGTCCTTGGAGCTGTTGCCGAACTCCGCTTCCCACAACCGGCCGTTGCGGTCGAAGGCGAGGCCCTGCGGGTTGCGGTGGCCGAGGCTGTAGACGTAGTTGCCGAACGGGTTGCCGGGGGCCGGTTTCCCGTCGGTGGTCATGCGCAGGATCTTGCCGTTGAGGGAGGTCTTGTCCTGCGCCAGGTCGGGCGTCTGGGCCTCGCCGGTGGAGACGTACAGATAGCCGTCGGGGCCGAACAGGAGCCGTCCGCCGTTGTGGTAGCGGTTCTTCTTGATGCCCTGGAGCAGGATCTTGTAGTCGGTCAGCTTCGTGCCGTCGTAGGTCATGCGGACGACGCGGTTGCCCTCGGCGGCGGTGTGCATGAAGTACACGTAGTGGTTGGTGTCCCACTTGGGGTCGACGGCGACGCCGAGCAGGCCGCCCTCACCGTTGGTGGTGACGGCATTCGGAACCGTTCCCACCTGGGTCTTCGTGCCGTCCTTGGCGAGCTTCCAGACGGTGAAGTCGTCCCGCTCGGTGACCAGGGCGCTCTTGCCGTCGGGCATCCAGTAGGTGCCCCAGGGGATGGTCCAGCCGGTGGAGAGCGTGGCGATCGAGGACGGCACCCCGCCGTCGGTCGCGCACGCCTTCGTGGTGAAGCTGACCGTGTTGCTCGCCTCGGAGACGTTGCCGGCCGCGTCCCGGGCGACGACGTTCAGGCTGTACGGGCTGTTGCAGGCAAGCCCGGTGAGCGTGGTCGACGTACCGCTGGTGACGGTGTCGTAGACGGTGGTGTCGCTGCGCACGTCGTAGGCGACGACCCCCTTGTCGTCGGTCGAGGCGCCCCAGGTGAGGTCGACGCTGTTCGCGGTGACGTTGCTCGCGGAGAGCGTGCCCGGCTTGCTCGGCGGGGTGGTGTCGGAGCTGGGCTGGGTGGTGCAGTCGACGACGGGGCTGGCGAGGGAGGTGTTGCCGGCCGCGTCCCGGGCGATCACCGTGAGGTTGTAGTCGGTGTTCGGCGTGAGACCGGTGAGTGTCTTCGAGGTCGAACTCCCGGGCGCCTCACTGATCTTGTTGCCGTGCTCGTAGATGTCGTACGCCGTCACGCCCACGTTGTCCGTGGACGCTCCCCAGGCGAGGGTGAGCGTGTCCTCGCCGATGTCCGAGCAGCTGGGCTGTCCGGGGCGGGTCGGGGCCTGGGTGTCGGCGGCCGTGTCGAGGCTGACGCGGTCGAGGTTGGGGCCGCCGCCCGCCGTGGTGGCGGTGGCCCTGATCTTGTCGGTGCCCGCGGTCAGCGGGACGTCGACCGTCTTGGTGACCCAGGTGTTCCAGTCGGCGGTGGCCGGGAAGGAGACGCCGGAGGCGACGACCGTGCCATTGACGGAGAGGTCCATCGGCCGGTCGACGGAGGTTCCGTTGGCGTAGCGCAGGGTGAGGGCAAAGGTGCCCGCGGAGGCCGCGCTCACCGTGAACTCCACGTACGAGCCCTTGACATTGGTGTAGTCGACGAAGCCGGTGCCGGTGTACCCGGTGTGGTTGGTGGCGACGGTGCCCTGCGAGATCAGGGCGTCCTCGGCCTGGTAGTCGGTCGCGGCGAGGGCGGTGCCCTGGCCGAGACCGGCGAGCGGCAGCGCCAGGACCGCCGCGACGCCGTACGGCAGAACTCTTCTGATGTTCACGGATGTTCCCCTCAGCCCGTGTACTGGGTGAAGACCTTGAGGTAGTCGTACGGCTGCTGCGACACACCGCTGCAGGAGTCACCGGCGCTGCCCGAACCGCAGTCGCGGTCGCGGTTGACGGCCCAGTAGGTCAGCCGCCCGATGTGGTGCTGCTGGGCGTACGCGAGCATGGTCCTGAAGTCGGCCAGCCGGACCAGTTCACCGGAGTCGTCGGTCTTGCCGTTCATCGACGACAGCCCGATGTGCGCGTAGGCGGTGGCGTCGCTGTAGCCGTACGCCGACTTCACCTGGGCCTTGAGGCCTTCCATGGCCTTGGTGGTGAGGCTGCCCATGTTCGTGGTGCCGCCGCCGAAGTCGAACGGCATGATGCACCACACGTCGTTCGCCAGACCGGAGTTCGCGGCCCGCTTGATCATGTCGACGCCGGTGGAGTCGGGGCCGCTGGAGGTGGTGCCGAAGGTGATGACGGTCTTGAGGCCCGGGTTGTTCGCCTTCACCGTCTTCAGCGCGTCGACCACCCGCTGGCGCACCGTCGCGTTGGACCACTCGGTGTTCTCGATGTCGATGTCGAGCGCCTTCAGCCTGTAGGCGTTGATCACCTTCTGGTAGGCGCCGGCGAGCGCGGAGGCGCTGGAGCACTTCTCACCGAGTTTGTTGCCGCTCCAGCCGCCGACGGAGACGACGACGTCACCGCCCGCCGCTCTGATCGCGTTGATCGTGGACTGGTCGCTGCCGCCGGTCAGCGGGCGGGAGCCGTCCCACTTCGGGTTGCAGGTGCCGTCGGAGAGGACGAAGGCGAGGGTGAACCACTTGACGCCGGTCGCGGACATCACGGCCGTGGGGCTCTGGGGGTTGCCCCAGCCGAGGTACTCGTAGGGGGCCACGGCGAAACCGGGGGAGGCCGCGGATGGCGCGGTTGGCGCAGATGCCGCAGAAACCTTCACGTTGTTAACCGGTTTCACACGGATCAGCCGTGTTTCGCCCGGTCGCAGAGTCGCGCTATAGGAGTCCGCGATCACGCCCTTGTCGGAGCCGGACCACAGGTCGGTGACATCGCCGGAACCGGTGAAACCGACCTGCGACCAGTTCACACCGACCGTGCTGTTGCCGGACGTCCCGGTGTTGAACAGCGCCACCACGTAGTCGCCGCTGTTCTCCCGTTTGCTCCAGACCTGCTTGACACCACTGTTCACAACCCGCTTGGCGGCCACCCCGTCCTGGTCGACCCCGATCAGCCGGTCGTTGGTCAGCATCGCCTTGTCCACGGGGTCGAGTTGCGTGAGATCGGTGCCGAGCAGCAGAGGAGCCGCCGCCATCGACCACAGTGTGAAGTGCGAGCGGCGCTGGTCGGCCGTCAGGCCCACCTGGTCGCCGTTGCCGATCTCCAGCGAGTCCAGGTCGTTCCAGCCGCCGGGCCCGGCGTACGGCTGCCAGGAGGCGGCCGAGTCGAACCGCTTGGAGACGTGGGACCAGTCGGTCAACGGGTAGCCGCTGCCGTTGCTCCCCGGCCCGCAGTAGCACTCCACATCACCCTGGGTGCGCCAACTGTTGGCCACTGTGCGCCAGGTGGCGGCGTCGGCGATCGGGAGGTTGTTGGACAGCGCGAAGTTGATGGGCCGCCCGCTCGCCCGCAGCGCCGTGTCCCAGGCCTGGACGTCGGGGATGTCGGCGCTGCCCACTCCGTCGATCTTCAGGTAGTCGACTCCCCAGGACGCGAACTGCTTGGCCCAGGAGTTCACGAACTCCTGCGCGCCCGGCTTGGAGTAGTCGATGGCGTACATGTTCTTGCAGTTGTAGTTCTTCTCGGCCGTGGACGTGTCCGCGATGTCCTTCGCGTGGTATGAGGTCCCCTCGATCGGCGTGTTCTTGGTGACGGCGTTCTTCGCGATGCCCGGTGTGACGTAGAAGCCGAACTTCAGGCCCTTGGAGTGGACGTAGTCCGCCACCCCCTTGATGCCGTCGGGGAACTTTGCGGTGTCCACGGCCCAGCGGCCGTAGTCGTCGACGACGAAGCCGTTGTTGTCGCACTTCTGCCAGAAGTCGTCGAGGTTGACGTAGACGAAGCCGTGGTCCTTCAGGCCGCTGGAGGCCAGCGCGTCGGCCTGCGCCTCGATCTTCGCCTCGGTCGGCCGGCGGCGCACGAAGCTCCAGCTGGACCAGCCCATGGCGGGCCGCACGGACTGGCCGTTGTCGGAGGCGGCGGCCGGGTGGGCGGTGCCCACGAGCGGCACCGCCGCGGCGACCAGCAGGCCCGCCGCCGCGGCCGTGAGTGATCTGACCCGGATCATGACTGTCCCCCGTTCGCTGGTGTGGCGTACGCCGTGCCGATCCACGCCTCGTCGATGCGCAGTCGCTGGTAGCGGGCGGTGTCGGTGGAGGCGGCCCAGGTGGTGTCGACCTCGAGCCGGACGTAGCGGCCGTTCGAGGCGGTCAGGTCGATGCCCTGCACTCCGCGGCGGCTGGGCAGCTGTCCGGTCCTGACCGCGCTGCCCCAGGTGGAACCGTCGTTGCTCAGGAACACCTTGTAGTCCTTGATCCGTGCCGACTGCTCGGTGGCGGACCGGGCGTAGGCGACGGAGTCCTCGCGCTGGTTGAGCCCGATGTACTGCACCTTCTTCGCCGAGCCGAGGTCGAAGGTGAGGTTCACCGGCAGCGTCTTGTTGTTGTCCCAGTAGGTGAGGTAGTCGCCGTCACCGGCGGCCGAGGCGGCGTGCCCGCTCGCGGAGGCACTCGCGGTGACGGTGACGCCGGTGAGGATGCCCTCGCGGCCGGCGGTGATGACCTTGAAGACGGTGTCGTACGGGTCCCAGGAGCCGAGCCCCGTCAGGGTCAGCACACCGCCCGTCTGCGACCAGGAAACCGCCTGGCCCGTGCGGAGGTTGGTGACGGAGGCGATGCGGTAGCCGTTGTCGCGGATGCGCAGGGTGCTGGTGCTGGGCGGGGTCAGGACGTGGACGTACTGCCGGTTCGCGTCGTCCTTGGCGATGGTCGTGACGCCGTACGCGCCGTCGTTCCAGGCGCCGGGCTTGAGGCCGCCGTACATGTAGCCGCCGCCCTCGGTGCCGTGCAGGGACTCCCAGATGGGGTCGAGGTAGGAGTTCGCGAAGGTGTTGAAGGAGGCCTGGTTCGCCGGGAACTTGCCGTTCACCTGGGCGGTCTCTGCCATCAGCGCCTTCACCGAGGAGCCGGCGTTGGTGATCAGGCGGCCGAGGGTGAGCTGTCTGTCGACGGTGGGATCGGAGCCGTCGTACCACCAGGCGCCGGTCGAGGGGAGTTTGAAGTCCGCTTCGGTCAGGCGGGGTTGGGCGGTGTAGAGGGCCTGCGGGTAGTCGTAGGCGGGGGTCATGCCCGTCTTCTGCTCATTGCTGATCATGTCCATGATCGGCGTGTCTTCGTTGTTGTTGCTGAGCGTGTAGCTCGGGCGCCTGTCGTAGATCTGTTGGTAGAGGTTGTGGCTCAACCAGTAGGGGTTGTCGTTGTCGATCCAGAAGCCGCCGAGGTCGGGATAGCGGTCCATGACCTCGAAGAAGTTGTCGTAACTGAACTGCCCGAAGCCGTCGTTGGTGGTCAGGTCGACGTTCTTGCCCTTGTAGGCGGAGTACGCGGCCGAGTCGAGCCACTCGTGGCCGCCGTCGGCGTGCCACTGGGGGTCGTTGGTCATGTAGAGGATGACCCTCATGCCCTTGGCCTTGGCGGCGGTGATCAGCTCGCCGAGGAAGTCCCGTTTGGTGGAGCAGGAGCCGGGGATCTTGGACGGCCAGGGGCGGGCGTAGCCGAGGCGGCTGTGGAAGGTGGCGAGGACCAGGTACTGGGTGTGCAGTTTCTGGGCCTCGTTCACCCAGTAGTCGGGGGTCCAGCCGCCGCCTGTGACCTCGTTCTCCCAGGCGGTGCAGTTGGTGTGGGCGGGGGCGGTGCGCAGGCCCCAGTGCAGGAAGAGGCCGCCGACGGAGTTGCGGAGGAAGTCCTGGCGGGGGTTCTCCAGGTCGAGCGGCCTGACCGCGGCTGCTGAGCAGTCCTGGCCGCCGGAGACCCGCAGGGCGCCGCCGGAGGTGTTGTGACTGTCCGTCAGACATCCGCCGGTGACGTTCTGGAAGCCCACGTCGAACGGTGAGTTGCCGCCCTTCTGCGCGGTGAACCGGGTGAGCCGGATGCCGCCGGCCGTGTCGGCGACGAACGCCGGCCGGCCGTCGTCCGCGGCGAACCTCACCGAGCTGTCGGTGAACTGGACGTTGTCGGCGTTGTGCAGGTACCAGCCGTAGGCGGGCCGGGTGCCGATGCTGTTCGGGTTGTAGTCGGTCGCGATGTTGCCGGGCACGCCGGTGGACATGGTGCCGTTGCCGCCCGGAACCGTGATGTTGACGTTGGTGAAGGTCACGCCGTTGATGCGGTGGCCGGTCTCGCCCCACAGGGTCGGGCTGAAGGAGGGGCTGTTGCCGGTCGCCGTGATGTTGTCGTAGGTGACGTCGTTGATCGATCCGACGCCGGGACTGTTGCCGCAGCGCTTCCGCGTCCCGATCTTCTGCATGATCGGCGAGTGGACGTTGCTCATGGTGATGTCGCGGTAGTGGACGTCGGAGATCTTCGAGCCGTCCATCGAGACCATGCCGAGGCCGGACTTGTCGGCGCCGTCGATGACGATGTTGTCGAACTGGTAGTCCGAGAAGTCGCCGCAGGTCTCCGAGCCGAACATCAGGGCGTTGCAGCACTTGGCCCCGAGGGTCGAACCGCTCACCCGCACATGGCCGTTGGGCAGCTTGGCGCCGAGGGCGTAGTCGCTCTTGAAGACGAGGGCGTCGTCGTTGGCGTGGATCGTGGCGTTGGTGATGGTGGCGTTGGTGGTGGAGATGACGTTCCAGCCGTCACGGTCGCTCGCAGTATCGATGGTCAGGTGGTCGGAGGTCACGTTGGTGCAGCCGTTGACGAGGGCGGCGAAGTGGCCGCCCCGGCGCAGGGTGAGTCCGTCGCCGATCCTGAGGCCGTCGCACCGGGTCAGCGAGATGATCTTGTCGGCCTGGCCGGACTTGGGGTTGCCGGTGATCAGGTTGCCCGCGCCGTCGATGACGCCCTGGCCGACGAAGCCGATGTCGGTCAGTTTGTCGCCGTAGATCATCGCGTCGTGGAAGTGGCTGTGCCCGTAGTCCTGGTAGGCGTCGTACGGGTTGGCCTCGGCCTTGTCGTAGGTGCCGGCGTTGGAGCCCTGGAGGGTGGCGCCCTTGTCGAGCTGGAGCGTCACATGGCTCTTCATGTGGAGGGTGTTCTTGGACTTGTAGGTGCCGGAGGGGAAGTGGACGGTGCCGCCGCCCGCCGCGCTCGCGGCCGTGATCGCCTTGTCGATGGCCGGGCTGTCGTTGGTGGAGCCGTCGCCCTTGGCGCCGTAGTCGCGGACGTTGTACTCGGCGCCGGCGCGGGGGGCGGTGTGCGGGGCGGTGTTCGGGGCGGCGAAGGCCGTGGGCTGGGTGAGACCCAGGACGACGGCCACCACGAAGAGGACGACCGCCGCTGCTCGGCGGCGGGGGCCGGTGGGGGATTTCATGCGACGGCTCCTCACACGAGCTGGTAACCGCGGAGGTTGGTGAGCAGGAGGTAGGTGTCCTGCAGGGACCCGGAGGTGTCACCGAGGGAGCGGTAGATGCCCCACTTCGGCCGCACCCGGTCGGCGAGGAAAGTGTCGACCCCGCTCTTCGACACGTCGATCACGGTGGAGCCGCCGGACTTGAGGATCCAGCGGACCGAGCCCGCGGAGCCGTTGCCGACCTTGATCTGGAAGTCGACGTCGGTCCACTTGTCGTGCAGGGGGTCCAGGTCGGCGCGGCCGACGATGATGCCGTCGGTGGCGAGGTTCAGCTCGATGGTCTGCTTGCCGTTCACGCGGCGCAGCGACTGCGTGACGATCGGGGAGGAGCCGGCGCCGGGCTCCTTCATCTGCATGATGTGGGTGAAGGTGGTGGTCGCCTTCAGCGAGCTGGGGATGTACATCGAGTAGGTGACCCGCCAGGTCTGGCCCTCGTTCCAGGTGAGGTAGCTGCTGGAACTCGTGCGCAGTCCGGTGACCTCCTGGCGCTGGCGGTCGGTCATGGTGTCCCGGTCGACCATGTGCATGTTGAAGCGCCAGTTGTCGCCGGTGGCGAAGATGTGCGGATGCCCCGCGGGGTGCGAGTTGGCGCGGTCGTCCTCGACGGTCTCGAAGGCGCCGAGGCCGTCGCGGCTCGCCGAGGGAGCCCACTTCTGCTGCCAGGAGGCGGCGTGGGCGGTGGCGGGAAGTCCCAGCGCCGTCCCGGCCGCGCCGGCGACCGCGGCACCCAGCAGTGCCCTTCTAGACGTGCTCATGACACTAATCTCCTCGCAGTTGTTCGTTCATGATCAGAAAGGCGCCCAGGCCATGGAAGTCGTTGGTGGCCCGGGTGCGGCCGACGTAGTACGCGTAGTCGCCGACGTTGGTGCCGACGGAGATGTCGGCGAGGTCGGTGCGGCCGTCGGGGCCGACCGAGAGCCTCGCCAGCACGCCCTGGTAGCCGCGCTGCGCGACAGCGGCGTAGTGCGGGTCGAGGTAGCCCTGTTGGGCGCCGCGCGAGAGGGCGTAGGTGAACATGCTGGAGCAGGAGGTCTCGGTCCAGTTGTCGGACCGGTCCCCCTTGTCCATCACCTGGAACCAGCGTCCGGTCGCCGGGTCCTGGTACTTCTCCAGGGCGGCGGCCAACTTGCGGAAGATCGACAGGAGTTGGGATCGACGGGGCTGGTTCGCCGGGATGGCGTCCAGGACGTCGACCATCGCCATGGAGTACCAGCCGACGGCCCGGCACCAGTGCTCGGGGGCGAGACCGGTCTGCGGATCGGCCCAACTCGCGCTCTTAGACTCGTCGTAGGCGTGCCTGAGCAGTCCGTTCGCGACCTGCAGATGACTGCCGTAGACGGACATCTGCTTGGCGGCCTCGTCGTCGGTGTACGCGCTGTCGCCGAACTCCCGGCCGTACTCGACGAGGAACGGGTTCACCATGTAGGAACCGTCCGCCCAGAGTTGGTGGGCGCGACTGGCGGTGTCCGCGTGCCAGAACCCGCCGTCACTCGTGCGCGGGAAGGTGGTCAGGCGGTCGCGGATCTTCTGGGCCGCCTTGCGGTAGCGGTCCTGCCCGGTCTCGTGATGCAGGATCACCAGCAGCCGGCCGGCCTGCATGCTGTCCAGGCTGTCGAAGGACTGGCCGATGGAGCCGTCGCTCTTCACGAACCGGTCGACATAGCTCTTGATGTAGGCCAGGTACCGGGCGTCATGGGTGCGCTGGTAGGTGAGGTACTGGCCGTAGAGGTAGAGGCCGACGGGGTAGGACCAGCCGCCGATGGTGGTCGGCGTGTAGCGGGCCATGGTGGAGTCGACGACGGCCACCGACCAGTCGGGGGCGACGGCCGGGCGGGCCGTGACGGGGCCGGCCTGGGCGGCCGGCGGGGGTGCGGCCGCGGGCAGGGCGGTCAGGGCCGTGGTGGCGAGGACCAGCCCCGTCAGTGCCGTTCGCAGGCGACGGCGTCTCATGTTCCTCCCTCTCGAACGGACGAGAAACCTGGAAACATCGGAGGAAAACCGAATCAACTGTTCACACTCGTGGATCGAGTTCAGGGACTCGTCGTTGGCGCGCTCCAGAGTTGCGTCAGGGACGTTCGATGGTCAATGGTCCGGACCGCAGAGGTCGGATCCATTTCCGGCCAATCTCGCGCGGCGACACTGACTCGCGGGTCAGTTCGGACGGATTTGGCGGTCAGGAATGCATCACGGCTCGTGATCGTTGACGATGGGAGTACCACCTGACGACAACCGAAGGATCAAGAGCTCGTGAGCAGCAAGGTCCCCCCGATCATCCTCAACAACGGCGTCGAGATGCCCCAGCTGGGCTTCGGCGTCTGGCAGGTGCCGGACGACGAGGCGGAGCAGGCCGTCGCCACCGCGCTGGAGGCCGGGTACCGCAGCATCGACACAGCGGCGATCTACGGCAACGAGGAGGGCACCGGCAAGGCCATCGCAGCCTCCGGCATCCCCCGCGAGGACATCTTCGTCACCACCAAGCTCTGGAACTCCGAGCACGGGTACGACTCCACGCTGCGCGCCTTCGACGCGTCGCTGGACAAGCTCGGCCTGGAGTACGTCGACCTGTACCTGATCCACTGGCCGACTCCGGCCCGGAACAAGTACGTCGACACCTACAAGGCCTTCGAGAAGCTGCACGCCGACGGCCGTGTCCGGGCGATCGGCGTCTCCAACTTCGAGCCCGACCACCTGGAGCGGCTGATCGCCGAGTCGTCCGTCATCCCGGCCGTCGACCAGATCGAGCTGCACCCGCAGCTCCAGCAGCGCGCGGCCCGCGAATACCACGCCGAGCAGGGCATCGCCACCGAGGCCTGGTCGCCGCTGGGTTCGGGCAAGGGGCTGCTCGAGGTCCCGGCGATCGTCGCCATCGCCCAGAAGCACGGCCGCACCCCGGCGCAGATCGTGCTGCGCTGGCACCTGCAGCTCGGCAACGTGGTGATCCCCAAGTCCGTGACGCCGTCCCGGATCCGGGAGAACATCGAGGTCTTCGACTTCAGCCTGGACACCGAGGACCTGGCGGCCATCAGCGCGCTGAACGAGGACCGGCGGCTGGGCCCGGACCCGTCGACGTTCAACATGGCCTGACGGCCCTCATGGGACGGGGTGGGGGGGGCCCCCCGCGGCCCCCCCCCCCCCCCCACCCCCCCCCCCCCCCGGGAGGGGAGGGGGGGCGGGGCCGCCCGAGCCCCCCCCCCCCGGGGAGTGG